>JBKHCQ010000095.1:0-10764 GCA_046541755.1 Anaerolineales bacterium
TGCAACATAAAAGCGTCCTCTGATCGAGCTTCAGAGGACGCTTTTGGTTGGGTGTCAATCTGGCGCGATTACTTTTCCGCAACTGGCGGCGGCATTGGGATGGCGCCCAGCGCAGTCGTCTCCTCGGACTGGACTGTAATCCAGCGAGTGTTGTAGCCCCGCTCATCCAACAGCAAGTACCATCGATCTCCTGGATTCGCCGTGAGCATATAACGCCCCGGCGGCACATCCTCGAACGTGAACGCGCCTGCGGCGTCGGTCTCGGCGGTGCGGACGAAGGGCATCCCCGCGCATAGCGGTTCCTCGTCGTGTTTCCGGTAAATATAGCCGACGCACAGCTCAATCGGCATCTGCGGGAGGCTCTCTCCCGTTGCCGAGGTCAACGCGCCCGAAATCGCCCCCGACGCTTTGGCTGCGGGTTGAGGTAGTCGCGGGCCACCGTGAACGATCGCCAGCGCGTCGATTTTATCGAAGGGCAACCCGGCATTGGACATCCAGTAGCTCTGCCACATCTCCCCGTCGAAGATATTGATCCCCCAGTCGGTGCCCACCCAGACGCGACTTCGCCCATCGACAGCGAGCGTCTCGATGTGATTGCTGCTGAGATCGCTGTGCTGCTGGAGATAGGCTTGCCAGATTTGGCCATCGAAGACGTGCAGGCCGTCGCTGAGCGTCCCGATCCAAACGCGCCCCTGATGATCCACGGCGATGCCGGTCGGAGACAGGGTTCTGGGGAAGGCGTGATTTTCCCAAAGGACGCCATCGACGGTCAAGAGGCCGTTGCTGTGAGCTACCCACGGTTGTTCGGCGTGATCGAAGGCGATTCCCTCGAAAAAGTACCGCTGGTCGAAGCCCTGTCCTTCCTCGAAGATTGTCCACTCCTCCTCTGAGTAGCGCGCTAAGCTGCTGGCGGTCACGATCCAGACAGCGCCTTGAGCATCGATCTCGACATCTTCCACCAGTTCACTCGCGTCGGGATCGGTGGTGAGGAATTCGTGAAAATCATAGGTCGTCCACTCGCCGGCGGCCCAGCGCGTGACGCCGCCGAAATGGCCGACCCAAATCTCGCCGTTGGCGCTGCACGCTACGTCCTCCACGCTGCTATAGCCCCAATTATTGGCAATGGCCTGCCAACTTTGCCCATCGAAGATGTCGATGCCTTGAGGATGCGCGATGACGATGCGCTCATCAGGGCAGGCGGTGATCGCGCCGATATGATCGCTGCCCAGGGCGTTGTTCTGGGTGGAGAAGGTCAGCCATTCCGCCTCGTGGATGCAGGCGACGCCGTGGCCATAGCTGCCCATACACGCCAATCCGGGCGGCGCTGGCGTGGGCGTGGGGACCGGCGCGGTCGCGGTTGCGGTTGCGTCGGTCACTGCGGCGGTGACCGCGCGGCCCTCGTCGGCCGCGGGTATCTCCGAGTTGGGGAGAAATTCCATCACCGTCTGGCACGCCAATTGCGTCACCAGAATCGCGACGATGAGCCATCGAGTAGCGATTTTATTTTTGTGGGGCATAGCTCCTTTTCACCTCTCATTGGTCAGATGTCAAAAACTCGGTCGTGAAGGCCTCCGTCACGTCCACGGCGTGGGCGATAGCATCATATTCGAGCAGAATATCGTGCAGCGCCTGCCACTGCGCCGCCGTCTGCGCGCCTATAGTTGACGAGCGGGCGTCCGCAAGTTCCGTCTCCAGCATAAAGCGCATGTGCGCCGGATCGGTTTCCGGGCCGGCGTAGATCATTGCGATCTCCACGGCTTCCTCTGGATGCGCTTCCGCGTAGGCGATGCCGCGCAGCGCCGCGCGCACGAAGCGCGCCATCCGCTCCGGGTTCTCTTCGATCATATCCGGCGTGCTGACGTAAGTCAAGCCCAGGGTGGGGATGTCGTAATCCGCCGGCTCCCATTGCATCAGATCGTAACCCCACTCGCGGAGCAGATATGGCTCGTTGGAGTTGAAGACCGGGTAGACATCGACCAGCCCCTCGGTGAGCACGCGCGGATCGAAGCCGACGTTGATCAGCTCGACGTCGGCTTCTGAGAGGCCTCCCTGATCCAACAGCGCCAGCAGTTCCGGCGGCGGCGTGCCCTTGAAGCCGATTTTGTGCCCGGCCCAGCTCGCGATGTCGGCGTTCAGCCCGCTTTCATCTTCTTTCAGGGCGACGAACGCCTGCTGCCCGCGCTGCCCGATCAGCGCGAGCGAGACGAGCGGCAAGCCCGGATCAGCGCGGCGCTTGAGCAGCACCGAGGCATCCTGCGTCGTCACATCCACCTTGCCCGCGACCAAGAGCTGGAGATGCTCGCCTCCGCCGCCGGAGTGCTTGATCTCCACATCCAAGCGCTCCTCGGCGAAAAAGCCCTTCTCCTGCGCGACGTAAACGCCCACAAACGGCAAATTCGCCTGCGGCTTGTATCCCGCCATAAAAACCAGCGATTCTGTCTCCGGCGTCGGCGTCGCGCCCGCGTTACACCCCGTCATCCCTGTGATCAAGACCATAAGAACGATAAGAATGGACAACCATCGTCGCGAAAAATTTTTCATCAAACTCCTCCTGAGAATTAGTTGAAAGTTGCAAGTTGCAAGTTAAAAGTTACAGGTTGCCTGAAACTCAAACTTTCAACTTTCAACCTGTAACTTGTAACTTGTGGAACTACGGCCAAAAAATCAATCGCTTCTCCAGCGCGACGACCACGCCATACAACGCGATCCCCATCAACGCGGAGCAGAAGACGGCGGCGAAGAGCGCGGGCATCTGGAGATTGGTGTAGGCCAGCCACATCGCACGTCCCAAGCCCGCCGATGCGCCCGTCCACTCGGCGACGATGGCCCCGATCAGCGAGAGCGGCGCGACGACCTTGAGCGCGGCGAAGAGGTAGGGCAGCGCCGAGGGCCAACGCGCGTAGCGGAACAACTCCCAGCGGCTCGCGTCCAGCGAATGAAAAAGCGCCAGGACGGCCTTGTCCACGGCGTTGAGGCCGCTGTGGACGTTGATCAGCACCGGGAAGAAGGTCATAATCGCGGTGATGATGATCTTGGGCGCCGGCCCGAAGCCGAACCAGATGATCAGCAGCGGCGAGATAGCGACCATCGGCGTGGCCTTGATCAGGATGGCCAGCGCCAAGACCCCGCGCTCCAACTGCTCCCACAGCGTGATGAGCAGCGCGACCGCGATCCCCACGACGAGGCCCAGGCTCAGGCCGCCCAACGCTTCGCCCAGGGTGACGAGCGAGGCGTGCAGGTAGTGGGGCGCGTCGCGCCACAGGCGCAGGGCGATCACGGTTGGGGCGGGGAGCAGATAGACGGGGATCTGCAACCATCGCACTGCCGCTTCCCAGACGCTGAGGGCCGCGCCGACGATGAGGAGCACAGAGACGGCCTCCCGTTGGCGCGGGGTCATAGCTGTGCCACGCGCTCCGGCAGATGCTGCGACGTCTGCCGCAGGGCCGCCTTCAGTTGGCGGATCAGGGCGACGGACTCTGGCGAGGTCTCGTCGCGTGGGCGGGCCAGCGGTACCTCCACGACGGCGCGGATCTGCCCAGGGCGCGGCGACATCACCACCACGCGATCCGCCATCCGCACCGCCTCGGCGATGTTGTGCGTGACCCACAGCACCGTCGGCCGGAAATCGGCCCAGAGCTGCAACACCTCGTGGGTGAGCGTCTCGCGCGTGAGATCGTCCAGCGCCGCGAACGGCTCATCCATCAACCAGAGCGCGGCGCCGGTGGCCAACGCCCGCGCCAATGCGACGCGCTGTTGCATCCCGCCGGAGAGCGTGTGCGGATAAGTCGCGGAGAAATCGTGTAGGCCCACCATCCGCAGCAGCGCCGAGGGCGCCAGGGCCGCCGCCCCGTTCGTTTGGGCGTTGATCTGCTGCGGCAGCGTCACGTTATCCATCACCGTCATCCAAGGCAGGAGCGCGGGATTCTGCGCCATCCACGCGATCTCTTTGCGCGCCCGCACCACAGAAGGCGACAGCCCGCCATCCAGTCGAATCGTCCCGGACGTCGGCGGGAGCTGATCGGCCACCAGGCGCAGCAGCGTCGTCTTGCCGCAGCCGCTCGGCCCGATGAGGCAGACGAACGCGCCCGACGCGACGTCCAACGTCGTGGGCGCGAGCGCGCCCAGCGGCGGGTCGCTGTCGTAAAACGTCTTTGCGACGCGATCAAGCGCAACGTGCATTGATTACCTCTTGTCAGGACGGCACTCCACTAACGTTTCGTGCCTGACTACGAACAGAACATTAGCTCTTCGCGTTGGGCGACGATTTGGCTCGGCGCGATGCGAAAGGCCTGCCAGCCGACTTCCTCGGCGGCGAAGTGGAGCGGCGCGCCGACGTAGCGATTGCTCAGGCGCTGGCGCAGGCCCGCCAGCCCGCCGGGGATCTCATCGTCGGGGATGGGGGTCGCGCGGCCGCGCAGGAGCACGCGCCGCATCGGCGGCCACGGCTCGTCGATGGTCAGCGCGACGGCGGGATTCTGTCGCACGAAGCCCGCCCACACCGAGCCGGGCCACGCGGCGATCCAGCAGGCGTCGGCGCGCCACTCGTACCAGACGGGCACGACGTGCGGCGCGCCGTCGGGGCGGATGCAGGCCAGGCGCGCGGCCCACGGCTCAGTCAAGAAGCTGCGCCGCTCCGCCGCCGACATCGCGACGCTGGCGCCCAGGTGGCGCGGGTGCGCCTCGCCGTAGGGGCGATAGGTCAGCGCGCCCAGGCGGTAGGAGATGCGGGCGGCGGATTCGCGCAGCGTCTGGGCCAGGTCACGCCCGCGCTTCGGCGACCAGCGGAAGGTCGGCACGCTGATCACGAGCGCGGCTTCTGGATGGCGGCCATCGGCGCAGATGGGGACGGCCAGCCGATGCGTGTCGCCGGAATCCTGCTCCGCCAGTGCCTGCTCGCGGACGTGATCCAGCCGGCTATGCAGCGCCGCCGTGGGGGAGGCGACGTGTTGGGTCAGCGCGCCCGGCGATAACCCGGCCAGCAGCACCCATCCGGCGGGATGCTCGACGGCCCGCGCGCGCTCGCCTGGCTGGATCACGCTGCGCACCTCGCGCTCGCAGGGGGTCGCGGCCAAGAAGAGGATCTCGGCGTCATCTTCCCCCACGCTCGATAGCGTGGCCAGCGCGACGGTCTCTTCCGGCGGATGGCGGGTCGTCTCCTCGGAGAAGGCCTGCGCCAGCGCGTTCGTCCCCGGCGGATGCGGATGGCGCAGGGCGTGCAGGCGCGGCCCCGGTCGATAGGGTTGGCGCGCCCCGGACTGGGTCAGATAGCCCATCGATGTGAGCGTGTTGAGCAGCGCGAAGAGCGCGCTATGCGGAATCTCCAGTGTGGCTTCGATCTCGCCGGCCATCAATCCCTC
This sequence comes from Anaerolineales bacterium, assembly GCA_046541755.1. GTDB lineage: Bacteria > Chloroflexota > Anaerolineae > B4-G1 > SLSP01 > JAAAOZ01. The sequence goes on from JBKHCQ010000095.1 coordinate 5,358, forward strand.
CGGCGTGGCGGCTAACAACTCCAACAGTTGGAGCGCGCGCTTGGCCGAGGGCACTTCGTCTGCGTAGGTCACGTCGGGTCTCCATTATCTAAGAAACTTAGTTTGCTCTGGTGAACTAACCTCCAGTATAGTGGACTTTATGGGGAAGTCAATCGGAGCGGGGATGGGGCGGGATGGTAAATCACCAACGCGGAGACAAAATATCTTACCACAGAGGCGCAGAGAACACAGAGGTTTTTATACCCTCTAAACAGGTTGTTTATCTGTCGTTTTGATGTCTTGTTGCTTTGTAATCGTCACTCGTTTGTTGCGGGGATCACGGTCAGCGTCTGCGGCGGGGATTTGCCCATCACATTGGGATGGTAGGCGTCGTAGGCGTGGCTGGCCGGCGTCTGGGCGACGACGGGGAATTTGGCGCGCAGGCGGTAGGTAAAGGAGAGCGGATCTCGCGAGGTGAGGTGGGTCACGTAGAGGATGATTCGCCCCTCGGTCAGCTCGAAGCGTTCGATGCACGCGGCGGCGGGATCGTCCGGCGCGGTTGCCGAGCGCGAAACGATGCGCTCCAGATCCTCGCGTTTCACCTCAAAGCCGGGTGGGACGCCCAACTCGATGATGACCGTGTCGGCTGACCAGTGCGCGGCCTCATCAGGCGTCATCGCCGGGTTCAACAGCGCCGTCGCCGCGACTTCCACGGTCTCGTCGACGGCCAACTCGGGGCGATCATAAGCGATGTCGAGCAGGATCGCCGGCGTTGGCGCATCGGCGGCGATTTCATCCCACGGGAGATAATATTGGCCCACGATCTGGTACGTAAGATGAGCCGCGCCCGGCCCTTCCATTTGAATCTCCACCGTGTTCTCCGCGCCCAACAGCACATTCTCGAAGGCGAGGGCGGGCTGCGCATCGAGGGACGCCAGCGTGAGGGTCGCTGATTGGGTCTCGCTCTCATTCAGCGTCACATTGACCGTGACCGGCGCCTCGATTTCCGCGCCGCCGGCATCGGCCTCGGCGCTCGCCAGCAATGCCTTCAGCGCCATCACCGTGGCCGAGGTGGTGTGCCACACGCCGAAGCTATCCTTGTTCTGGATCAGCATCCTCACGGCGGCGTTGGCCACGTCCACGTGGCGCTCGGCCTGGAAGAGGGCCAGCGCCGCCAGCGCTGTTGTCTCTATATCGGCGTTCTCTCCCCTGCCGCCCAGGTAGGTCGCGCGCCCGCTTTCCCAGTAAGCTGTGTCACCCTCGCGAATCGCCAAATCTGCCAGGCGATGCACCACGCCCTGGGTTGCGGGCGTGATCTGGTCTTCGTCAGCCGTATCAACCGCGATCAGCGCGTTGGCGACGAGCGCGAGCGTGTAGCCGGGGAGCGGGTCCTCGCCTTCCGTTACAGCATCCCGCAGAAAATCCGCCGCCTGCTGCGCGCGGGCGTCCGACGCATATCCCGCATCCGCCAATCCCCAGAGAACGAAGGCCGTTGCCGGCAGACGGTCCGGCTTGCTGGCGTCGCCAGCGCTCGCCCACGAGCCAGCGCTCGCCCACGAGCCATCCGCCCGCTGCTGCTCGAAGAGCCACGCGGCCATTCGCTCCCCCAGCGCCGGATCGATGGGGTGGACGCGCTGCATCTGGCTGAAGACCTGCAAGGCATAGGCGGTGAGTACCGGGTCGGCGGGCGCTCGGCCGTAGCGGCTGAAGCCGCCCGGCTCGTCCGGCGTCTCGAAGGTGGTGAGTCGCTGATAGCTCCTGTTGACGTGAGCCTCTGCTGTGGCGCGGGCCTCCGGCGCGGTTTGCTCCGTCGCCTGGAGGTAGTTCAACAGCAGCACGGCAGGGTAGGCGGCCGAAACGGTCGGCTCGAGCCCGCCGGTGGGTAGGGGTTGCATCGCGTCCAGGCTCTCAACGAGGTGACTGCCGACGCCGGGGGTGAGCTTGACCGTCAGCGCCTGCGCGCCGGGGATGGCGACGTCGGGCAGCGTCAGCGTCTCGCTGAGCGATGTGCCCGTGGTCATCACCAGGCCGGCGCGCGTCAAGCGCCGCTCATCCCCGTTGGGGGCCACGCGCGCCTCTTCTCTGACCGCGTCGGACATCGCGCTGCCCCACGCCGTCACCTGGAAGGGCTGGCGGCCGAAATCCAACACGCGGAGGGGGAAGTAGGCGATGGTCACATCGTTGGGGGCGATTTCGATCTCGCGACCGGAGGCGCTCAATAGCTCGAACCAGCGCGCTTGTTCCACCTCCAAGCGCAACCTTTGCGGTTCTGGCAGATAGTTGTAGATGGCGACCGGCACGGAGATCTGATCGCCCACGGTGAGGGCGGCCGGCAGATCTACGACGGTGAAGAAGTCCTGGAAGACGCGCAGATCGGAGGTCGCGCTGCCCAGGCGGCCATCCTGCGCGGAGGCCAGCGCCGACACGCGCCAGGCGGCGATGCTATCGGCGACGGGGAAATCTACCTGCAAGGCGCCGCTCTCGTTTGTGACCGCGCTGGGCAGCCAGAGCAGCGTGTTGATCCGCGCGGGCGGGTTTGACGTTGTCGAGGCTATCTCTGCGAGGGATTGTCCCCGGCGCGGCAGTGTTTTGCTCGTCTCGACATCGGCGGCTGATGTGGCGGTCGCAGCGTCGCGTTGCCACGCCGCGCGGTTGTAGTGGATGAGGGCCGGCGCGCCGATCAGGAGGAAGAGCGTCACGGCGATGAGCGCTGTGGCGGGCCGCAGCCGGCGGGCGAGGATGAAATCCACGGCGCGCAGTAGGAGGCTCGTTGATAGTAACGCGAGCGCCGTCAGGGTGACCCAGGTGATGGTTGTTCTATCGCTGATGCGCGACGATACGAATAGCAAATCCGCCGCGATAAAGCCGCAGCAGAGGATCAGGCCCAGGGTGAAAGCGAGCGCGCGATCTTGTTCCCGCGCGGCGAAGATCAGCGTGGAGACGAAGCCGCCCCCGCCGACGAGCGTGAGGAGCGGGAGCCAGTCGCCTTGCCCGGCGAGCAGATCGAACGCGGCGCGGAGACGCTCGAACATTCCGGCGTTGCTGATCGAGGCCGGCGGCAGCGTTGAGAGCAGCAGGAGAAGCGCCAGCACTGTTCCCGCCGCCAGACCCGCGCGCTGCCAGAAATGCCGGGGCGCGGGGGCCGTTCTCCACATCGCGACGCCGTTCAAGGCCAGGCCGACCATCGAGGCAAGCAGCAAGAGCGCGTGGAGCGTCAGGGTGAGGCGCGCGAGTGATTCGGCTTGGCGCGCGCGCGCGCGGGCCATCGCCTCGGCGTGGGAGTCGACGCGGAGGGTGAAGGGCGCGGGATCGGGCGCGACGGCGGCGAGCGCGGCCATCGCGACGCCGGCCCGCGCTTCGCGCAGGGCCGGCGCATCGGCCGGCGCCGCGCCGATCATATCGGGCAGTCCCAGCCCATCTAATCGATAGCGGGGCGTGAGCAAATCCTCTTCCAGCAAGAAAGTGAGCTTGGCAAGTTCTGGATTATGCTCGGCTAAGGTGAAGTTAGATTCATCGATGAGAGCTATGCCCAACTCGGCCGGCAGCCCCGCGCCCTCCGCGTCGGTGACCTGGACATGGAGCGTTGCCGTATCGCCGGGGCGGTAGGCGCCGGCGCCGGCTGCGAGCGTCACATTCAGATCGTGGTCGGCTTCGACCACAACCCGGCGCGTGTCGTGCACCGTATCGCCGGAGCGGAGGATTTTGTAGGCGTGGAGGTGCAGCGTCCCAACGAGATCGGAGGTGAGGTCGATGTCCATCTGGGCCTGGCCGTCGACGATGGGCGCTGCCCGGCTGCCCTGGGATGGCGTCGCAGTTTGTCCCTCGCGGGCGATATCGAGGTAGACGACGCCCGTCGGCTCGGAGGCGAGGATTGTCAGGCGCATCGTGTCGCCCACGCGATAGCGCGGCGCGTCGGGGCGGAGTAGCACGCTCTCTTTCGCTGCCGCGCCCGTAAAATCGAACGTCCGCCGGGCCGTCGCGCCCTCGGCCGTCGCGGCCTCGATGGTCAGACGGAGAGACGGCGCCCGCGGCGTGAAGCGTACCTCAGCCAGGCCATAGGAGCCGGTCTGGGCCGTGAACATCTCAGCGGTGGCCGGGATGCGCGCGGTCAAGTTGGCCTGGACGGGCGTCCCATCGGGTCGGCTGGTCAGCACGTAGAGGATATTCTCGACGCCGGGATGGAATTGCCCGCTTTCCGGCATCGCCTCGATGACCAGCGCCTGCTCCGATATCGGCAGGGAGAGGTGGTGGGTCTTTGTGTGATGGGCGGCGTCGGAGACGCGGGCTTCGATGTGGAATTGTCCCGGGCCGGCCTCGGCGCCCGTCATAGCCTCGGCGGCGGGCAGATCGAAGGTGAAATCGAAGTTGCCGCTGGCGTCAGTCTGGCCTTCGAGTTGGACGGCGGCGGAGATCGCGGAGATCATCGGTGCGGGCGAGCCAAGGATCGTCACATTGCCGTTGACGACGCGCTTGCCGAAGGGATAGTCGGCGTGTAGCGTGCCAGTGACGCGCTCGCCGGGCCGGTAAAAATCGCGCTCGGTGGTCATATTGATGTCGAAGGATGAGAGGTTGGCGGGCGTCGGCGTATCGGCTTCTGAAACGGTGACGATCTTTTGGATGACCGTCTCGTCCAGCGTAGCGGTCACGCGGTACGGGCCGCTGTTCACCTCGTCCGCGAGTTGGAAATCGGCGGCGGCCACGCCGTACTGGGAGGTGGCGCGCGTCCCGCGGTAGACGACGTTGCCCCGCGCGTCGGCTACGGTGATGCGGAGCCGTTGCTCCGCTGCCGGGCGGCGGTTGAAGGCGCTCAGCGCCAGCGCGCGGATGTGGATGATCTCCCCGGCTTGATAAAGCGGCTTGTCGGTGGTGAGGTGGATGCGATAATCGCGCCGCACCGTCACCGGGTGCTCTAAAGTATCCGCGCCGAGGTCGGAGCGCGTTTCGATGATGAGTATCTGCTCCGGGGCAGCGTTCTCCGGCACCGAGAAGGTTACCTGAATATCGCCGTTCGCGTCCGTCTGCCCATTAAAAAGCGGGAGCGACTGTTCGTTATCTTGCGGCTGCATCAGCACGCTGACCGTGGCGTTGGGGAGCGGCGCGCCATCGCGGCTGTCGCGCACGATCACGCGCAGCGAGGCCCGCGCGCCGGGGATCAATCGCTGTTGGCCCAGCACAATCGTTTCGTGCTGCGAGAGATGGTCGGGTAAATTGACGTAGTAGTATGTCAGCCCCAAGAGGCCGCCCATCAGGGCGAGGCCGGATAGGAGGCCGAACAGCCAAATTCTCCGAGTCATCTGCTACCTTCCTCTGCTTTCTAAACCTTCCGGGAAGCTGTAAAAACACTTATAGCTTCCCGGAAGGTGGATAAAGATAAATGGAATCAACAAGGTGCAACGCACTTGAACTGAAGGAAAAGCCACCCTCATGC
>JBKHCQ010000096.1:0-10758 GCA_046541755.1 Anaerolineales bacterium
ATTCGCCGATTCGCTCATTCGCCGATTCGCTCATTTGAGAGGACATTCCATCCATGCGAATTTTGATGTTAATGTATAATCTGCGCGGGAAGGGCACCTACTGGCGCGCGCTCTACCTGGCGCGCGGCCTGGCGAAACAGGGTCACGAGGTGACCATCGTCTGCACGCCGCACCAGCGCCAATGGCGCTTCGTGGCGCGCGCGGACGAGCAGCCCGGCGTGACCGTCATCACCGCGCCGAACTATCTTGGCGGGCCGTTTGCTTCCGGCTGGGACCCGGGGACGCTGGCGGCGCGCCTGCTCTGGTCGCTGCGCCAGGACGATTTCGACATCGTCCACGGTTTTGAATCGCGCCCCACGGTGATTTTCCCGGCGTTGTATTGGCAGCGCTTGCGCGGCGCGACGATGTTGTTAGATTGGGTCGATTGGTTTGGAAAGGGCGGTTCAGTCGAAGAACGGCCCAATCCCGTGATCCGCGCGGTGTTGCGGCCTTTCGAGACCTTCTTCGAGGATAGCTTTCGCAAGTACGCCGACGGCGTGACCGAGTTTAGCAGCTTCTTGCACCAGCGGGCGGTCGATCTGGGCGTGCCGCCGGAGCGGGTGATCCACATCTCGAATGGCAGCAACGTTGAGGAGTTAAATCCCATGCCGCAGGCGGAGGCGCGCGCGGTGGTGGATCTGCCGCCGGATGCGCCCATCGTGGGCTACATCGGCGCGATCTTCGAGCGCGACGCGCGTTTGATGGCCGAGGCGTTCAATCATATCCGGCGCGCGCAGCCGGAGGCGCGCATGCTCCTGATCGGCTACTTCAATGTGGAGATCGAGGTGTGGCTGGACGAGCCGGAGGCCGTCGTGCGCACGGGCCGCATCCCCTATGAGCAGATCAACGCCTATCTCAACGCGAGCGATGTTTGCTGGCTGCCGCTGGCCGATAGCGGCGCGAATCGCGGGCGGATTCAGCTCAAGCTCAGCGATTATATGGCGGCGGGCCGGCCCGTCGTGATGACCAACGTGGGCGACGGCGCGGGCTGGGTGCGGCGCTGGGAGTTCGGCCTGCTGGCGCCCGATGAGCCGGCGGCGCTGGCGGATCAGGTCCTCACGCTGCTCGAGGCGCCGGCGCTCCGAATGGAGATGGGCCGGCGCGGGCGCGAGATCGCCGAGAAGAACTTTCGTTGGGATGACATCGCAGTGAAGTTAGAGAATTTTTATCTCCGCATCTTAGATGAAGAGGGGGCGGTATGATCAATCGGGATGGGGTGGCGCTCGTGACTGGGGCCACCGGCATGGTCGGATCGGCGATGGTGCGCCTGTTGCGAGCGGAGGGCTTCTCGCATCTGCTCACGCCCTCGCACCGCGCGCTGGACTTGGGCAAGCGGCAGGCGGTTGATGCATATTTTGCGCGCCATCGGCCCGATTACGTCTTTATGATCGCGGCGAAGGTCGGGGGCATCGGCGCCAATCGCACCGACCCGGTAGGCTTCTTGAGCGAGAATGTGCGCATGGAGAACAACCTCTTCGAGGCGTGCTATCAATATCAGACCAAGAAAAATCTCTTCTTGGGAAGCTCGTGCATCTATCCGCGCGCGGCGCCCCAGCCGATGAAGGAAGAGCATCTGCTCACCGGGCCGCTGGAGCCGACCAACGAGGGCTACGCCCTGGCGAAAATCGTGGGGCTGAAATTGGCCGAATATTACTATCGCCAGTACGATATGCTCACGATTTGCCCGATGCCGTGCAACATCTACGGTACCAACAACCACTTTGATCTGGCCAGCTCCCACGTGTTGGCAGCGCTGGTGCGCCGCTTTGTCGATGCGAAGGACGCGGGCGTTGAGAGGGTGACGCTGTGGGGCACCGGCTCCGCCCGGCGGGAGTTTATCCACGTGGATGATGTGGCGCGCGCGATGTTGTTCCTGATGGACACCTACGATTCGCCGGAGATCATCAACGTGGGCACCGGCGTGGATATTTCGATCTACGATCTGGCCCACCTGGCGGCCGAGAAGGTCGGCTACGCGGGCGAGATCGCCTGGGATACCACCAAGCCTGATGGTATGCCGCGCAAATGTTTGGATATTTCGCGGCTGACGGCACTGGGCTTCCGCCCACGCGTGAGCTTAGAGGCGGGGCTGGCGCAGACCATCGCCGAGTATCGTCAACTTAAACACGAGGGGAAAATCACGTGAATTCAAAGGACTACGCAGCATTAGCCGAGATTCTAGAGCATCTCATCGAGACCTCCAGCCGCATCAACGAGGCCAAACCGCAGCGCTATTGGTATCCGCTGGCGATGGCGACCTACGGCGTGGATGAAATCGTCCAGGCGGTGGATTCGCTGTGCAATTTTCGCACGACGATGTGGGAGAAGACGAAGGCGTTCGAGCGGGCCTTTGCCGACTATCAGGGCTGCGTCGATGGGGTGATGGTCAACAGCGGCTCCTCGGCGGATCTGCTGCTGGCCTTCCTGCTGACTGATCCGATGGCGCCGTTGTTGGCGCGCGGCGATGAAATCCTGCTGCCGGTGGTCACGTGGCCCACGCAGATCTGGTCGCCGATGATGGCGGGCCTGAAGGTGCGCTTGGTCGACGTTGATCCGGCGACGTTGAACATCGACGTGGACGATCTGGAGCGCAAGATCACGCCGCGCACACGCGCGCTCTTTTTGGTGCATCTGTTGGGCAATCCCTGCGATATGGATCGCATCCTGGCGCTGGCCGAAAAGCACGACCTGGTGATCTTGGAGGATTGCTGCGAGGCGATGGGATCGACCTGGAACGGCGTCAAAGTGGGAAACTTTGGCCTGGGCGGGTCCTACTCTTTCTTCTTTGCGCATCACATGATGACGATGGAGGGCGGGATGATCGCTTGCCCGGACAAGGCGACGGCGGATCGGTTGCGTGTGTTGCGCGCGCACGGCTGGCTTCGCAACGTCGAGCCAGGGAGCTATGATCTGGACGACTACGATGTCGATCCGCGCTATGCCTTTGTGAACTGGGGCTTCAACGTCCGCCCCACGGAGCTGCAGGCCGGCTTCGGCCTGCAGCAATTGGAGAAACTGCCTGCCTTCAATCAGCGCCGCGAGGCCCTGGCGGCGCGATTCTTCGCGCTGATGGACGAGACGCCGTGGTTGGCGCGGCCCAAGGTGCATCCCCAGGCGCGTCCCAGTTGGTTCGCGTTGCCCGTGATGGTGCCGCCAGAAGCGCCGTTCTCGCGCGACGAAATGACTGCTTATCTGGAAGCCGAGGGCGTCGAGACTCGGCCTATTGTGACGGGGAATGTTACGCGCCACCCGGTGGCCAAGCTGTTTGCGGAGACCTTCGCCGGCGAGTTCCCCGGCGGCGACGCGGTGCATGCCCAGGGCTGCTACCTGGGCCTCTCGCCGATGCAGACGGATGCGGATATGGATCGTCTGCTGGCATGCTTCGCGGCCTTCTTGAGCCGCTACGAATGACCGCGTGACGGATGACGTGAGGGCGCTTGAGAGTGTGCCGTGTGATCTCTGCGGGGCCGAGGAATCCGAATCGGCCCCGCTTTACACGTTGTGCGACACCTTCCACGATTTGCCCGGCGAGTTCGTGCTGCGCCGTTGCCGCGCCTGCAGCTTGATGTACCTCAGTCCACGCCCCACGCCTCAGGGGATGCTGGCCTACTACCCCGATGCATATAGCAATTATCGCCCGGCCATCGAGGATGAACGTTCCCCGCTGATGCGCTGGATGCGCCGGAGAAAGTTGGCCGCGCGACGCACGGTCATCGAGCGCGCCAGTGGCCTGCGACGTGGGCGCTTGCTGGACGTCGGTTGCTCGACGGGACTGTTTCTCCACGAGATGGATCTGGCGGGCTGGGAGGTCGCGGGCGTGGAGCCGGTGGCGGGCGCGGCGGCCTACGCGCGCGAGCGCTTCGGCTTGGACGTCGTCCCAGGCCCGCTGCACGAGGCGACTTATGCCCTCGCGTCCTTCGATGTGATCACCTTCTGGGATGTGCTGGAGCACACCTTCTCGCCCCGGCAATCGCTGGGGCGGGCCGCTGCGCTCTTGCGTCCCGGCGGCTATCTTTTCGCCAGCGTACCGAATTGGGACAGCTTCAATCGCAAGCTCTTCGGGCGCTACTGGCAAGGATTAGATACGCCGCGTCATCTCTACGTCTTCACCCGCGAGACGCTCGCCGCGCTCTTGGGCCGCGCCGGCTTCGAGGTCGTCGCTTGGCGCTGCTTTATGCCCGGTTACTTCTCCACCGTGATGAGCGTGACGCGCTGGTTGAAGGCGCGCCATCCGCGCGCGGTGGAAGTGTTCACGCGGCTCGCCAACGTGCCCGGCATGCGATTTCCCTTTGCGCCGTGGTTTGCGCTGAGCAATTGGCTCAACAAGGCGCCGATCATCACCGTGATCGCACGGAAGCCAGCGCTGGATAGATCAGCAAAGGAGCGCGCCTGATGGCCAAACATCGCGATCCCCTGCCTAAATTTTTCCCCGCGTGGATGCAGCGCCGCGTGGAGGTCGATAACTATCGGCTCTACGAATTTATGGCGCGGACGGGTGCGTCGCTGCCGGCGGAGGCGTGGGTGCTGGATGCCGGCGCGGGCGAGGGCAAGTACTATGAGGATTTGGCGCACACGCGCTACGTCGGCGTCGATCTCTCTGTGGGCGATGCGGCGTGGGATTACAGCAACCTCGACGCGCTCGCGAATTTAGTCGCGCTGCCCTTTTGCGAGGCCAGCTTCGATGCGGCGGTCTGCACGCAGGTCTTGGAGCACGTGCCGGAGCCGGCGCAGGTGTTGGCCGAGTTGTATCGCGTGCTGCGGCCCGGCGGGCGGCTCTTCCTCTCCGTGCCGCAGAGCTGGTATCAGCACCAGAAGCCGCACGACTACTATCGTTACACCTCGTTCGGCGCGCGCTATCTGCTGGAAAAGGTCGGCTTCGAGGTGCAGGCCATCGAGGATATGGGCGGCTACTTTTGGTATCTCTCGTTCACGTTGCAGCACGTCAACTACTGGCTCTTCCCGCGCGGGATGCGCGGTCGCTGGCTCACGCTGCCGCTGCGTGCGCTCTTTGCCTTCATCTTCGAGTTGGTGGCTCCGCTGTTGCTTTTTCCCTTGGATGCGCTGGATCGCGTCAAGGACGAGACCTTCGGTTACACCTGCATCGCGATCAAGCCGGAAGCGCCGCAATCCCAATGAGAACGCTGCGCCGCCTGGCCTCGAACTCTTTATGGTCGCTCATCATCCAAGTCGCGCCGCGATTTGCCGACGTGGCGCTTTTTATCCTCATCGGGCGCTTGGATGGCCCCTACCGAGCAGGAATTTTCTCGCTGGCCATCGCTTACGTGAGCATCGTCATCGCCGCGATGCGCGGGCCGGACGACTTTGTCACCCGCCACGTCCTCCGCGCGCCGGACGACGCCCCCGCGTACTTCAGCGCCTTCTTCGTGCTGCGCGTGGGGATCGCGCTGCTGGCCTACGGCGCGTTAGTCGGGATCGTGGTGGTCGGGCTGGAGTACGAGCCGCTCACGGCGCAGGTCATCCTGCTGCTCTCGCTGGGACTGATCCCGGAGAATCTCATCGGTATCGCCCAGGCGATGCTGCTGGGCCAACAACGCTTTCACATTCCCGCGATCGTCATCTTAGCCGTCAGCCTGGGGAAATTGGGCGGTGGCGCGGCTGTGCTCCTGATGGGCGGATCGCTGCTGCACGTGGCGCTGGCATGGGTGGCGAGCAGCGTGATGGGGATGACCGTCCTGGTCGGCGTCGTCTGGAAGGAGATTGGCTGGGCATGGCCGTTGGATTGGCATCCAATCCGGGGGCAAGCGCGCGCCATCGGCGTATTTTTGGCGATCACGGTGCTGCTGGCGTTGGAGAGTCATGTGAACACCATCGTCTTGAGCGCGTTGCGCGGGGAGGTGGATGTGGGGCTGTATCACGCCGCCACCACGGTGACCTTCAGCCTGGCGATGTTGGCGCAGGCCTATCAGATCGCCGTCTATCCTTTGATGACGCGCTACGCGATGGCGGCCCCGGAGAAACTATCCGCGCTGTACTTCGCCTCGCTGCGTCTGTTGGGGCTGTTCGTCCTGCCGGTGATCGCGCTGGTATGGTGGTCGGCGCCGATGGTCATCCCACTCATCTTCTCCGCCGGATTTCAACCGGCGGTGCGCGTCCTGCGGATCTTGATCTGGGCGCTCCTCTTTATCTTCTTGAACGCCCCGCACGCGCGCGTGATGTTAGTCCATGATCAGCAGGATAAGATCGTGATCTTCGTGGCCGGGAGTGTATTGGCGAATATGCTGCTCAACTTCGCGCTGGCGCCGGCGTGGGGCGCGGCGGGGACCGCGTGGGCGCGGGTGATTTCTTCCGCGCTCTTTTTCGCGGTGAGCTATATATTTGTGCGCCGGCGTTTGATTCCACACTCCAAAAATAAGATTGGTCTATTAAGTATCTTGCGCGAATTAAAATGTTAAAATTGGTCAAAACGGGTCGTTTTCGGCCAATAACTCGAAAGGATTAGGGCCAAAATCGGGATTTTTGAGGATTTGTATTAGATTTACGAAAGCGTTATAGCGAATTACCCGAATGGACTATTGAAGAAATAGCCCTTTCGCGTTAAACTTAGACCGTAGTGTGAGGAAACCAGTGTCGAGAGGGGGTGGATCGGATTACCTAAGAAAAGAAAAGCCTTAAGTCACTGTCGTTTCTTAGATGTTCAGAAGTTCAAACTATTCCATTTAATCAGTAGGAGGTTTTAGAGATGAAGAAGTTACGCATTTTAGGTTTAGTGGCACTCGTTGCCATGATGGTCGCCAATATGGCCGCCGCGCAGGGCATTAGCAATCTGCCGGGCGGCGGTTGGTGGTCTGGTCAGCAGGTGCAGAACGTGGGCGACGCCGATGCGACAATCAGCATTGTGGCCTATGATAAAGAAAGCACCCAGCAATATGACGCCGAAGAGACTGTTGCGTCTGGCGCAGCCTTTACATTCTCGCCGTTCGCCGGTCTGACGAATCTGCCCGATGGCTTCCAGGGTTCGGCCGTTGTCAGCGCCGATCAGCCCATCAAGGCCATTGTGAACGTGACCAACCTGATGGTTGGGGACGTCGGTGTGGACGGCGGCAAGGCCGCGGCCCAGTACCAGGGCGTTGACGGCGCCGCTGTGGCGGACACGCTGTACTTCCCGCTGGCCAAGGGCGATTTCTATGGTGCCACAACCACGTTCTATGTTCAGAACGCGGGCGACGCGGCGGCCAGCTTCACGGCCAGCTTCGCGATGAATGACGGCGATGTGTATGAATATACCAGCCCCGCGATTGAGCCGAATCGTATCGCGATTTTCAGCGTCTTCGATGCGGAGGAATATGACAATGGCGACGCGGCAGGCGGCGACGTCCGCTTAGGCTCGCTGACCGTGACCTCGGACGAGCCGATGGCCGGTGTGGTGATGGAGCACGCCACCGCTGACGCGACGGCTGTGGCCCTTTTCGGGACCCGTGGCTTCACCGCCAACGACTTCGACACCAAGGCCTATGCCCCCGTTATCAAGAATAACTTCTACGGGCAATTCACCGGTCTGCAGGTGCAGAACGTCAGTGATGCCGATATTGACGTCACCGTGGATTACGTCGTCGCTCAAGGCCCCTCTGGCGCCGGCACGATCCACCAAGACACGGCGACGGTTGCGCCTGGCACGTCCCACACCTTCGTGCAGCTTGATTCGTCGAACACCCCGTTGGCTGAGGGCGATCTGGCCGGTGCGACTATCTCGGCGACGGGCGAGTTCGTGGCCATCGTCAACGAGCAGAACTCGGCGGCCAGCGTTGGTATCACCTACTCGGCGATGCCCGACGGCGCTGCCACCCAGAAAGTCAGCATCCCGCTCTTCAAGGACTTCTACTACGGCAGCAGCAGCGGTCTGCAGATTCAGAACGTGGGCGATGCCGAAGCTAGCGCGACGGCGACCTTCGCTTGCACCACCGAGGGCGGCGATCCCTTCACGGTTGACTCGGATGCGTTCTCCATCGCTGCGGGTGAAACCTATCTGTTCTATGCCCCCAGCACGGCGGGCAACCCCGGCGCTGATCTCTTCGATTCTGGCGAGTTCCAGACCGACGCGAACTGCTCCGTCACCATTGAGGCGGATCAGAACGTCGTGGCCATCGTCAACGAGCAGGGCGTCGAGGGCAATGCTGGCAACCTGGACAACAATAACTACGAGGGCTTCAACCTGCAGTAGTTTTTTCTCTACACTACGAAGTTCACAGAGCCACCCCATGGCGGGTGGCTCTGTGTCTTACAGAGGAGTCACCAATAGGAATAAATATGAGAATAAGATACAGACAACATCAACTTAATTATGGAAAATTGGTTTTCGTGCTCGTTCTATTGCTCTTACTGGCAGCGTGTGCGCCTCGAACCCCGGAAGCGACGGTCAGTCCCCTGGCCAGTCCATTAGCCGAGGATAGCCCGCTGGCGACGCCAGACGCGGCGAGGGATCCGTTCCAAATGGATAAACCCTTGGTCGCGGGGATGAAGACCATCACCGGCAGCGGCCCGGCGGGGGTGCCTGTCTTGATCGCGGACGTGACTATGGGGGGCGAGATTCTGGGGCGGGCCACGATTAACCGTAGAGGAGAGTTCGAGGTCAAATTAAATACGCCGCTGGAAGCCCGCCATCGCGTGGGTCTGACGCTGGGCAATCTGACCGGGACCGGGAAACAATACGAGGACTTCTACTTCGAGGAGTATCACGGTGACGAAGCCCTCATGGTTCCGCAGGTGGGATTCTTCTTTGATACTACCATGGTGAAAGAGGAAGAATAATTAACCGGCAAGGAGGGGGAAAGAAGAAAATAGGTGTCAGTTTAGTGCTGTGAGCGGATTTTTACAGTATTTCAAAAAAGCCCTTAGTCCCCGTCTCGGGGACGTTTCAAAAGCATCTAACAGCCAAGACGCCCTCGGGGACGAGGGCTTGGAGCTTTGCTCATAAGACTAAACGGTTACGAAAATAGAAAACCTATTCCCAAAAGCGGCGCCATCCTTTATAATGAGGGTGTGGTTGCATATCTTCAGATAAAGAGAATTTGAGGAGGCGTAACGATGAAGAGGATCAGCTTGGTTTCGGTGTTGCTTTTAGTCGTGCTGGTAATCACCAGTTCGGCGTCAGCGCAGGGATACAACAACCTGCCGGGGGAAGGTTGGTGGACGGGTCAGCAGGTTCAGAATGTGGGCGGGGCAGAGGCATCCGTTCACATCCTCGCCTACGATAAGAATTCCACCCAGACCTACGAAGCGACAGAAGTCGTGGGGCAAGGCGCTGCGTTTACCTTCACTCCCTTTACCAGTTTGCCCTTGGCCGAAGGCCTGCAAGGATCGGCGATGGTCTTCGCTGACCAGCCCATCAAAGCGATGGTCAACGTGACGAACAACAAGGTCGATAATCCTACCCTGGGTATCAACGTTGGCGTGGAAGGCGGAACCGCGGCCGGCCAGTATCAGGGAACGGAACGCTCTTCGGTGGCGAAGAAATTGTATTTCCCGCTGGCGAAGGGCAGCTACTATAATAATACAACGACCTACTACATCCAGAACGCGGGGCAGGCAACGGCCACGTTCTCGGCTACCTTTAGGATGTCAAACGGCGATGTCCATACCTACGAGACGCCTGCTGTGGCCCCAGGGCGGATCGCGGTCTTTAGCGTCTTTGACTCTGATTTCGATATGGATCCCTTGGTAGAGAACAGCTTAGACGAGGCCCGCAAGGGCGGCTTGATCGTCACCTCCGATGTGCCGATGGCCGGTGTTGTGATGGAGCATGCCACGGTGCAGAATCCGGCGAAGGTGGTATATGCCACGCGAGGCTTCACGGCGAACGACTTCGATAGTCGCGCCTATGCTCCCGTGATCAAAAATATGTTCTATGGAGCCTATACAGGTATCCAAGTCCAGAACGTCAATGAGGCCGGGGCCATTGATGTTGAGGTGACCTATCATGTGGCTCAAGGGCCAAACGCTGGCGAGACAATTATCCAGCGGAAAGAAGGCATCCCGGCCGGCACCTCGTACACGTTTGTGCAGTTAGCGAATGTGGAAGAACCCACATTGCTGCCGATGGAGAACCTGGCCTCTGTGGTTATCGAGGCGACCGGCGGGGAGTTCGTCGCCATCGTGAATGAGACCAATGGTAATGCGACGGCGGGCATCACCTATTCGGCTCTGCCGGATCGCCTCGCCAGTCGTAGGATCAGCGCACCGCTCTTCAAAGATTATTATTACGGCGCGACCAGTGGTTTGCAGATCCAGAATGTAGGGACGATCACGGCGACCAACGTCATTGCGGAATTCTCCTGTGGTGTCATCAATGGTAGTCCCTTCACCGCGCGTTCGCAGCCGCAGGAGATTGGGCCGGGGAGCACGGTGTTGTTTTTCCGTCCTAGTGGGAACGCGGGTATGTTCCAGGATGATAGGCCCTTCGCCGATGATCGGGCTAATTGCGCTGTTTCGATCACGGGGGATCAAAATGTGGTCGCCATCGTGAACGAGATGGGCGTCGAGGACGGCTATGGGATGGATTTCTCCGGCGTGGATGATAATAACTACGAGGGGTTTAACTTGCCCTGATGTTTCTATGATGTCAGGGTAGCGACCTGGATAAAAATGCGTTTGAAGTATCCCTGGAGGTCTTGAATGTAGCTTAATTCAAGACCTCCAGGATTAAATAGTGAAAGTCGAAGTTCAATTATGACCCAACATTCCAACCCGACGATAGAAGATATT
>JBKHCQ010000097.1:0-10721 GCA_046541755.1 Anaerolineales bacterium
TTACGTAATGGTTACGTAGGATGCCTTAGTTATACCATAAATTAGCGCCTTGTAATTCGAATGTTAATGTTCGTTGTAGACCTATTGGCGCAATATCTTACACCGAAATTCCAAATGTACATGTAGGTGAGGAGAGAAAGGAGAGTCGAATGGTAAAGTATCATCGTTGGCTGCTAGGCTGTTTGATGTTGTTGCTGGGCACGGGATGCCGCGCGGGCAGTGCGCCGGAATCTGCGGCGACGCCGGAATTTACTGTTACGCCCGTTCCCGCAGCGGCGGCGACACGGGCCATCATCCTGGGCGATATCGCCGAAGATCCGGCGGTGGTCATTGAGGGGACGCAGCCGTTGGCCGATTATATGGCCGCGCAACTCGCGGATTTTGGCATCACCGAGGGCCAGGTGAAAATCGCGGCCACGACGGATGAGATGGCTGATCTCCTCAAGGCCGGGGAGGTTGATCTCTACTTTGACAGCGTCTATCCGGCGACCTTAGTCGGCGACGCCGCCGGCGGGGAGATTATCTTGCGGCGGTGGCGGTATGGCGTCGAATCGTATCACACCGTGATCTTCGCCGGCGCCGACCAAGACATCAATACCTTGCAGGATCTGCGCGGCCACATCATCACTTTTGATAATCCTTTCTCCACCTCCGGCTATTTTCTTCCCGCTGTCTCCCTGCTTGATGAGGGGTTGACCTTGGTGGGGAAAAGCTCCTACGACGAACCGGTCGCCGAGGATGAGGTGGGGTTTGTCTTCAGCTATCACGATGAGAATACCTTGCAATGGGTATTCAGCGGCTTGGTCGCGGCGGGCGCTACCGACGATTATAATTATGAGGTGCTCTTTTCCGAGGATGTCAGGGAGCAATTGGTGGTGCTCAAAGAAACCGCTCCCGTGCCGCGCCAGGTGGTCGTCGTCCGCCCCCATATGGATGCGGCTCTGCTGGAGGCCGTCAAATCGACCTTGATCATGGCTCACGAAAGCGAGGCGGGGCAGGCGGCGCTGGAGCCGTTCCAAACCTCGCGCTTTGATGAATTCCCCGAGGGCATCGAAGCCGCGCAACGTCACATGCGGGAGATGATGGAGCAGGTGCTGGAATTGCCGTTGCCCTAGCCAGGCCGGCGAGGTTATGGATGGATGCTTGGCGATCTTTTTGGCGAAATTTGCCCTTGGGCAGCAAACTTACCATGCTGACCTGCTTGCTGGTGCTGCTCGTGGTGAGTTTGCTCACTTTCTTGACCGTCTATCGGGAGCGGGTCAGCTTCCGGGCGGGATTGGAGGGCCAGGCGACGCTCCTATTGGAGACGCTGCCGCTCACGATGCGCGATCAACTCTACCGATTGGAGGTCAGTAAGTTGGTGGAGGTTGCCGACGTGGTGAGCGCTAACCCAGGGTTGACCTCCTTCTTTGTCTATGACGATGCGGGCGTGGTGCTGGTGGATGCCGCTTTAGATCAGCCGACCTTCTCGCAAGAGATCGATCCCTTGGGGCAGCGATTAGCGGCGCTGGATCGCGATCAAATCTTCTTTGAGTGGCAGGCGACCCAACTCGTCGCCGGGCGCGTCATCTACCTGGGCAATCAACGCATCGGCGCGGTCGCGATTGGCCTCTCGACGGCGCCGTTAGATCAAAAAGTCGCCGCGCTGACCCGGCAGAGCCTCGTGCTGGCCCTTTTCATCGTGAGCTTGGGCGGCGGCATCGCCTATCTCGTCGCCCGGCAGATCACCACGCCGCTCAGCGCGCTGGCGGATGCCGCCGCCGAGATGACGAGCGGCCATCTGGAGCGTCGCGTCGAGGTCGCGGCGGAGGATGAAGTGGGGCAATTGGGCGCGGCCTTCAATCAGATGGCCGGGGCGATCCAGAAGCGGGAGGATAAGCTGCGCGAGTTGGCCGCCGGGCTGGAGTACACCGTCGAGAAGCGCACGGCCGAGCTGCGGCAGCGCAACACGGCGTTGGTGCGGGCCAACGAGGCGTTGGTCGCGGCGCGCAAACAGGCAGAGGCGGCCAATCGCGCCAAAAGCGCCGTGGTCTCGATGGTCAGCCACGAGCTGCGCACGCCGCTCACTTCGATTCTGGGCTTTGCCAGGCTGATCGACAAACGCCTGGGACGCATCAATTGCGCCGAGATGGCTGAGACAGAGGAGAGCGCGCAGCTTCAGGCGGAGACGATGGATCAGATCACGCAGAATATCCAAATTATCTTGGTCGAGGGAGAGCGGCTGATGTCGCTCATCAACAACGTGCTCGATTTGGCCAAGATCGAGTCGGGGAAGGTCGAGTGGAATATGCAACGCATTGCTATTGACGAGGTCATCGAGCGCGCGGTGGCCGCGACCAGCTCGCTTTTCACCTCGGACTCGGTGGCGTTTCACATCCAGATCGAAGATCAACTCCCGCGCGTCATCGGCGACCGCGACCGCCTGGTGCAGGTGATCGTGAACCTCATCTCCAACGCGGTCAAATTCACCGAGGAGGGGGCCATCACGTGCCAGGCCGCGCGCGAGGATGAGCACATCGTCGTGCGCGTGAGCGACACCGGGTTGGGGATCGCTCCGGAGGATCAGGCGAGAGTCTTCGTGCAATTTGTCCAAGTGGGCGCGCCGGTGGGGGAGAATCATCCGAGGGGAACGGGTCTGGGCCTGTCCATCTGCCAGGAGATCGTCGAGCATCACGGCGGGCGCATCTGGGTCGAAAGCACCCTGGGCGAGGGCAGCGCCTTCAGCTTTACTTTGCCGCTAGACGGTGCGCAGTAGGCCGCGCGTGTTCGCAGTAACCTTCCCAGAAGCTATCATATATCATTTTGAGTAAAAATAGATCTGAAACAGCAAGTTTCGATCCGTTGTGTTGGAATCTGGTTACTGTCACAGAATATTCGCCACGCGCCACGCTACGCGCGCCCGACGACTGAAGTCGCGGCAACACCTGCGGCCCGAGGGCCGTGGGAACCGCCGTGCTTAGTGGCGAATACTGTAAGACACTAACGAATCTGTAGCTTCCAGGAAGGCGGCTCAACTCGCCCAATCTGCTGATAAAAGAAGTCTAGTGACAGGAGCGTGAAAGATGTGGGAAGAGCTTTGGGAAGCGTTTTGTGAATTTGCGGAATTGAGTCCGGTGTGGGAATTGCTGTTGATAATCAGTCTCCTGATTATCATCGCCTTGATATGGCCTCAGCAGGATGAGAAATGATCAAGCCGGCCGATACCGTCACACGAGATCGCAAGCTCTCCAACGAGTTGACTCAGATCTACAAACAACTTATAGGGATTCAAGAAGAGTTGAACGCCGTCACTGGGGCCTATCTCTACGGCGAAAAAGAGGTCGGCGATCTGGACTCCTTGGAATTTTACTTGGACGTCGCCAAGCTGGTGGATCGGGCGCGCGATGATATCCTCATGGCCGGGCACAAACTCAGCCGCAAGGCCTTCAATCAGGCCGTCAGCGAGGATCGGGAGAGGAGAAAGGCGTCTGAGGAGGAGGAAGCGGCGTGATGCTGTTCATCGCCCGGCGCCCGCGAATGAATTGCGGGCTGGAAGCCGACTCCGCTCAGGTGGAGCTTGCTACGCCCTGTTGCCGCGACTGCAGTCGCCGGGCGATTGCGGGCCATTAGCTATCCGGCTGCCCGGCAGCTCTTCATCTGCTCTTCATCTGCTCCATCCGCTGAGGTTGACATGCCCCCGCTTTCCACTAAAATCATCCTGCAATCATTTGCGCGAATTATTAAAAATCAGAAGGGAGAAAACTATGACCAACAAACCAACCAGCGCCGAGATCCGCCAGACCTTTTTGGACTATTTCGCCGAGCGCGGCCATACGATTGTGCCCAGCGCGAGTTTGGCGCCGCAGGACGACCCCACCTTGCTCTTTACCAACGCGGGGATGAATCAATTCAAGGATGTCTTCCTGGGGACGGGATCGCGTCCCTACAGCCGCGCCGCCGATACCCAGAAATGCATGCGCGTCGCGGGCAAGCATAATGACCTCGATGACGTGGGGCGCGACGGCACGCACCACACCTTCTTCGAGATGCTGGGGAACTGGTCCTTTGGCGATTATTATAAAAAGGAAGCCATCACCTGGGCGTGGGATCTGCTGACCCGTGTCTACAGCCTGGAACCAGCGCGCCTGTGGTCAACCGTCTTCGAGGACGACGCGGGCGATCTGGGGCGCGACGAAGAAGCCGCCCAGTTCTGGCGCGCGGAGACCGAGATCAATCCCGCTCAAATCCTCTACTTTGGGCGCAAGGACAACTTCTGGGAGATGGGCGACACCGGCCCGTGCGGCCCATGCAGCGAGATCCACTATGATCGCGGTCCAGAAGCGTGCGACAAGCAGGATGACCCCGATCACGTCTGCAAGGTCAATGGCGATTGCGCCCGTTACGTCGAAATCTGGAACCTCGTCTTCATCCAGTATAATCGCCATGGGGATGGCCATTTAGATCCGTTGCCCGCCACTCACGTCGACACGGGTATGGGCTTCGAGCGGCTGGTCGCCCTACTCCAGGGGAAAATCTCCAACTATCGCACCGATCTCTTCTGGCCCATCATCGAGAAGACCCAGGCGCTGGCCGGCCAGACCGACGCGGAGCGCGAGGCTCACATCACGGCCTACCGCGTCATCGCCGATCACATCCGCGCGTGCACCTTCCTCATTGGGGATGGCGTGCTGCCCGCCAACGATGGGCGCGGCTACGTCCTGCGGATGGTGCTGCGGCGCGCCGTGCGCTTTGGGCGCAGCTTAGGCTTCAGCGCGCCCTTTATGGCCGATCTGGCCCAACTCGTGATCGCCATGATGGGCGATGTCTTCCCCGACCTGCCCCAGCGCGCGGATTTTATCAAGGCGACCATCATCAACGAGGAGAAGCGCTTCCTCCGCACGTTGGATCAGGGCCTGGAGCGGCTGGAGGCGATTATCGATGATCTCCAATCACGCGGCGACAAGGTCATCCCCGGCGCCGACGCCTTCTTCCTGCACGATACCTTGGGATTGCCGCTAGAAGTTACGCGCGATATTGCTGAGGAACACGGCATAACCGTGGACGAGGAGGGCTATTACCTCGCCTTGGAGGAACAGCGCGCCCGCGCCCGGGCCGCCGGCGACTTCGAGATGGCCTCCGATGAGCATGCCGTGCTCTACCCCATTCTCTCCGACTGGATCGCGGAGCAGGAGTGCAATCGCCCCCTAACCTACGATCCCTACGGCGCGCTGCGCGTGAAAACCTGCCTGGCCGGCCTCCTGCGCGACGATAGCATGGACACCGAGGCGGCGCCGGGCGACAGCGTGGAGCTGGTGATGGAGCAGACCTGCTTCTACGTCGAATCCGGCGGGCAGGTCTCCGACACCGGGCGCATTTTAGGGGATGATTGGGAGGTTCGGGTGACGGACGTCCGGCGGCCAATCGAGGGCATGGTCGTCCACATCGGCGAGGTGGTGCGCGGGACGCCGCGCGTGGGCGACCGCGTCGTCGCTGAGGTGGACGCGGAACGTCGTTGGGACATCATGCGCCATCATACCGCCACGCACCTGCTGCATCGCGCCCTCCGCGAGGTGCTGGGCAGCCACGTCGCCCAGGCCGGCTCGCTCGTCGCGCCGGATCGCCTGCGCTTCGACTATAACTACGAGCAGCCGATGACCTCAGAGCAGCGCGCCGAGATCGAGCGCCTGGTTACGGAGGCGATTTTAGCCAACTACGAGGTGCGCCCCCGCCAGGAGAACTACCGCGAGGCGCTGGATCAGGGCGTCATCGCGCTCTTTGGAGAAAAATACGGCGACGTGGTTCGCGTCCTGCGCATCGGTGACGAGGACGAGGCTTATAGCCAAGAGCTGTGCGGCGGCACCCACGTCCATCGGACGGGCGACATCGGCGCGTTCCTGATCACCATGGAGAGCGGCATCGGGGCGGGCGTCCGCCGCGTCGAGGCTGTGACCGGTCGGCGCGCCCTGGAGGCTGTCCAAGCGATGCGGGCGCGTCAGGAGCAGGCGGCGGCGCGCCTGGGCTGCCCCGTCAGCGACGTCCCCGCGCGCGTCGAGCGCTTGCAGGAGGAGCTTTCGGAGACCCGGCGCGAGGTCGAGCGCCTCAATCGCAAGCTGGCCCGGGCCGATTTCAAATCGCTCTTAGACGACGTCGAGGAGATCGCGGGCGTGCCCGTCTTAGTCGCCCGCGTCGATGCACCGGATGCGAATACCCTGCGCGAGATGGCCGACTGGTTCCGCGATAAGATGCAGGGCGGCTTCATCGTCCTCGGTGCCGTCGTCGAGGGCAAACCCCTGCTCATCGCGGCCACCACCCAAGAGACGGCGCAGCAACGCGGCCTCCACGCCGGCAACCTCATCCGCCAGATCGCCCAGATGGTCGGCGGTGGGGGCGGTGGTCGCCCCGACATGGCGCAGGCCGGCGGTCGCGACGCCGAGAAGTTGGACGCCGCGCTCGCGGAAGTACCCGCGCTATTGAGAGAGGCGATGGGAGAGGAATGATCCGTTGGATGCTTGAAAATATCGGAGGTGGACAATGTCAACCAAGGCATTGACGCTCGTCGTTCCGGCCTCGTTAGCCCAGGAATTGGATTCGGCCAATCAGGAGTTCCTGGTGGAGATTTTGGAGCGGGGATTACGGGAGTTGAAAATTGAACAGGTTCTGAAACGCTACGCACGAGGCGGGATCTCCTTTGGCGCTGCCGCGCAGCAAGCCGGCGTATCGCAATCGGAATTAGCTCGTCACGCCTACGCACGTGGCATGACGCCCCCCTGTAGTGAGGAAACATTGATGGAGGAGTTGGGTTAATAAGAAAGCATCCAAGCAAACATCAAGGCCGACACATTTCGTGTCGGCCTTTTTGGTGGGGACAGACATCAAAGTGTCTCTTACGATCTCCCCACGGCCCGCGCGGCGCGCCGCCCCAGCTCGACGGCGTAGTTCGTGCCGCGATCCCAGGGGTAGACCTGGCTCATATTCGCCATCCACAGGTTGGGAAGGGGCGTCTTCAGCTTGGGGATGCGCTCCGAATGATTGACGCGCGGTACCGGCTGGGCGTAGCTCTCCGTGAACTTCCACGTTCGGCGGATCCAATCGCGCCGGAAGGCGGGGTTGATGCGCTGGATGCCGGGGATGAACTTTTCCAGCAGCGCATCTTTGTCCATCTTGAAGTAGGGGTGCTCCGGCGTGAGGTAATCCCCGCAGTAGACGAGCGTCTCGCCGCCGTAGTGCGCCGCATCGACGTAGTTGGTGTGTTCGACGAAGGCCAGGAAGGGGAAGCCCTCCCGCTTGGGGATGTTGATCCAGTAATGGCGATCGGTCACGGGCTGCTTGAGCGCCAGTATGAGCACGACCGCGCCCATCGAATCTAATGCATCTAAATCGGCGGTGTAGGCGGCGGGGAGGGCGGGTGCCCGCGCTTTGAGCATCTGCGGCGAGCAGGTGGCCAGCACGCGATCGTGCGTCTGATCGCCGGCGCGCAACTCCAGGCGCACGCGGCCCTCCGGCGTGGGGTGAATGCCCCGCACATGATGGGCTAGTCGAATCTCGCCGCCCAACTCGCGGACATGGTGGGCCAGCCCCTCCAAGAAGGCCTGGAATCCGCCGACGAAGTAGCCCAGGCGGGGCGTGCGCTTGGCCAACCGCGCCCAGAACCACGCCATGTTGACCTCTTTGTAGTATGGCCCAAATTTTCCCTCCAAGAGCGGCTGCCACAGGATCTCGTAGGCGCGCTCGCCCAGTGCTCTGGTGAGCCACTCGTGCGCCGTCGCGCGCTCGAAGGGGCGCCACACGGGCGTGTAGCGAATAAAGGCGGCCACCGCGCCGAAGCGCACGCGGTCGATGAAGGGCAGCGGCTGGAAGCGCAGCACGCGCAGCGGACTATCCAGCGGGTAGATGCCGCCCTGGTAATAGATGGAGGTCGTCGGGCGCGGGAAGAAGAGCGTGTCGCCCATTCCCAGCTCTTTCACCAAGCGGATGATCTCTTTGTCGCTGGCGAAGATGTGGTGATAGAAGTGATCCAACGACCATGCCCAGCCCGCCGCTTCGTCCTTGAATCCGGCGGCCAGCCCGCCGACGTAATCGCGCGCCTCGTAGAGCGTGACGCGCTGGCCCTGTTTGAGTAGATCGTAGGCGGCGGTGAGGCCGGTCACGCCCGCGCCGATGATGCCAATATCGTGCATTAAGATGTTCCTCCTGTTGGGAATAAGCGAATAAGCGAATCTGCGAATCTGCGAATGGGCGAGTCTGCGGATCAGCGAATGGGCGATGTTGCGGCGCCGACGAGCGACCACGGCCCGGCCCAGGTGATTGTGACCGGCGCCATGCGGCCCAGCCACTCGCCCTCCGCCTCGAAGAAGACCAGGCGGTCGGTGCGGGTGCGGCCGAACCAGCGGCCCGTGCGCTCCTGAAAGCCCTCCACCAGCACGTCGACGGTCTGGCCGAGATAACGCGCGTTCTTCTCGGTTAAGATCTCGCTTTGGAGATCGTCTAAGGCGCGGCGTCGGCGTTCTTTCTCTTCGCGGGGGAGGTTGTCCTCGAAGCGGCGCGTGGCCACGGTCTGCGGGCGCGGCGAGTAGCGCGCGATGTGTGCCTTGTCTAGGCGCAACTCGGCCAGCAGATCGTAGGTGTGCTGGAATTGCGCCTCCGTCTCGCCGGGGAAGCCGACGATGATGTCGGTGGCGATGGAGACGCCGGGGATCAGCTCGCGGATGCGGGCCACGAGCCGGCGATAGTCGTCGACGGTGTAGCCGCGTCGCATCCGCCGCAGAATCTCGTCATCGCCGGATTGGATCGGTACTTCAATGTGTTCGCAGACCTTGGGCAGTTCGGCGACGGCGTGCAGCAGCGGCTCTTTCATCCAGTTGGGATGACTGGTGAGGAAGCGCAGGCGGCGCAGGCCTTCGATGGCGTGCACCTCGCACAGCAGGGTGACCAGCGGCATTTCTTTCGGTTTGCGCTGGGCGTCGGCAAACGCGGGTAGATCATAGCCATAGCGATCCACGATCTGGCCGAGCAGCGTGATCTCCTGGACGCCCTGCGCGACCATTTGGCGCGCCTCGGCCACGATGACCTCCGGCGGGCGGCTGCGCTCGGCGCCGCGCCGGTAGGGGATCACGCAGTAGGTGCAGGCGTGCGAGCAGCCGAGCACGATGGGGATGTAATCGCTGACGATGTGTCCGGCCCGCGAGGGCGGCAGCACGGTATCCGCGCGCCCCACGGCCAACCGGCGCGCCTCTGCATCGGCGATGAGCGTCTGCGCCTCGTTGAGATCGCCGCGCTCGGCCAGCAAGACCCACAACTCGGTGGGATCGGAGGGCGGGAGGAAGAGATCGACCCACGGGAAGCGTTTTTGGAGCGCCTCGGTATCCTTCACGCCGACCATGCAGCCCATCAGGGCCAGGACGCCTTCGGGATGGCGACGCTTGTACTTCTTGAGCTGGTTGAGGCGCCCCACGGCCTTATCCTCCGGCTGCTGGCGCACCACGCAGGTATTGAGCACGACGACCTCGGCATCCTCGGCGCGGTCGGTGGGCGTGAAGCCCAAACGCTCCAGCCCCGCCGCCACCCGCTCGGAATCCGCCACGTTCATCTGACAACCAATGGTCCATATATGATAGTGCACTTGATTCACGCTCCTAACATCTCTTCGCTTCAACCGGGATATTGACGTCTGGTAAGGCTTGCGGGGCGACCATCCTCGACCAGAAAGAGGATAGACCCTCTCTTAGGCAACTCAACTGATACAAGTCTTATTTCTCATCTGTGCGCTCCTGTGCTATACTGCTGTTGATGACCAAGCGACAGAAACTCATCTTGATACTCTTTGCCCTGTTAGATGTGGCCGTTATCGTGATGTTGGGGAGTCTGGCGTATCTCCAACTGCATCCGCCGCCCGTGATCCGCGCCGATATCTCTCCCTGCGCGCAACAACTTCTGGTGGAGTTTGAGACGCTGGATCCCCGGATCGCGTGGGATGCGACGAACGCGCTGCATCTATCGCTCACGCTGCCGTCTTCCGGCGATGCTTCTGGAGAGCTGCCCCCGTCGGCTCAAGCCCTCTGGCCGATTTTGGATGTGCTCGCCGCGCAGCTCCCGGCGGATTGTCCCGCACCCTCCCAGGCGACGATCTATTTGGCTGTGCGAGAGGTGGCGGGCGTCGCGCATCACGTCGCCCAAATCGATGGCGCGACCCTGACGGCCTGGCGCGACGGCGATCTCTCCGACGCGGCCTTCGCCGCGCGGGCGCGTTACCGTCGTATTATGACGCCAACACCTCGGTGATCGTCACCTCGCGCGTGGTCAAATCGACCAGCGCGTAAGTTGAGCGCCCAAAGCGCCCCATCAATTCCCCTGGATTGACCAGCAGCGTTTCCCCTACCTTGACGTGATGCGCCGTGTGATCGTGGCCGTAGCAGACCACGTCGTAATAATCCGAGCGGGCTAAGGCGCGCCCCAGCTTGGGATAATGCACCATCGCCACGTGAAAGTTCCCCCAATCCAGCTCTGCGAAGACGCCGTGCAGGTGCACGTGCTCAAATTGGTGCGCGATCTCTGTGAGCAGCCATTGATCGCCATCGTTGTTGCCCCACACCACGTGGATCGGCCCCTCAAAGCCCTCCGCCAGCGCCTTGAGCGTGAACGGCGCGCAAAAATCCCCGCAAAAGCAGAGCGCATCCGCCGCGCCTGCAATCTCCGCCAACATCTGATCCACCGCTGCTAAATTATCGTGAATGTCTGAGCACACC
>JBKHCQ010000098.1:0-10686 GCA_046541755.1 Anaerolineales bacterium
TATCTGCTCTATCTGCTCTATCTGCTGAGCCAAAGATGTAAAACTGCAGATGACTGGGCCTCAATTGACAAGGGATATGAACGTGATACGATGGAGTTAGATTCTTCTAACAATGGCGACGCCGCGTTGTTCCCCAGATTGCGCCGTGATTTTGATAGCCTAAGGAGATAAGCTAGATGAATCGACACAATTTCTTCACGGGGATTCTACCTGCTCTGTTGATGTTGTTCAGCTTGATATTATCTGCCTGCACGCCCTCGGTGCAGGAACGCGATGCGCCCCCCACGCCGGAACAAGCCGCCGATGCCCCATCCGCCGCCCCGCAAACGATTACTGTGTGGCATGGGTGGGAGGGCATCTACTTGGAGGCCTACGCCTCACTCGCCCAGGAATATAGTCTGGCCCACGACGATGTCGAGATCGAGCTGGCGAAGGTGGATGAACTATCCGACGCGCTGGCGGTCTCGATCCCGGCAGGCGAAGGACCGGATATTGTGCAATGGGTCCAAGATCAGATCGGCCGCAACGCCCTGGTGGGCAACATCGTCCCGCTCGATGCGTGGATCGATACCGTCTACTTAGACGCGCACTTCGAGCCGGCGGCCGCGCAGGCGATGGTCTGGAACAACCAAATCTGGGGCGTCCCCGAATCGCAGGAGGGGATCGCGCTGGTCTTTAATCGCGCGCTGGTGGATGAAGAGGATCTCCCCGCGCCGGGCGACTTCGAGGCGCTCTATCAAAAGGCCCAGGCCTTTCGTCAGGCCCACCCCGATAAATACTACCTTTGCAATCAGGGCTTGGGCGATTCCGACGCCTATCACGTCGCGCCCATCTACTTCGGCCATGGAATGGATCAATACGGCGGCTTTATCGATGAACATGGCAAGGTCTATCTGGATACGCCGGAGGCCTTAGACGCGGCCCGCTGGATCGAGAAGTTCCGCGCGGCGGCGCCCGCCGAGACCAGCCACGAAATCTGCCAGACGATGTTGGTGGAGGGCCGGGCTGCGATCTGGTGGACTGGCCCGTGGGCCATCGCCGATCTGGAAGCCGCCGGCGTGGACTATGGCATCGCGCCGATGGGCAGCCCCTTCGTCGGCATCAAACTCTTTATGTTGACCTCCAACGCCGTCGAACGCGGGCACGCCGCCGCGGCCATCGACGTGATGCGCTACTTCGGCAGCGAGGAGATGCAGGTGCACCTCTCGCAGGTCAACAAGACGATCCCGGCGAACACCGCTGCACTGCATAACGAGGTCATTCAGGAACTCTACACCGTCGCTAACTTCGGCGAGGCGCTCAACCTGGGCATCCCGCTGCCCAATCATCCCTACATCGATTGCCAATGGGACCCGGTCGGCGACGCGACCACTGCCATCTGGAACGGCGCGCAATCGCCAGAAGAGGCGATGCGCGACGCCCAAGCGGCCATCGAACAGTGCATCGCTGAGATGCGGTAGCGCGGGCGCCGGGAGATAACCAGTGTCCACCTCATACAAGGGCTGGCGGAAAACGGTCCTCCTCCTCGTGTTGATCGTGCCGACCTTGGTGAGCATCACCTTGATCAGCCTCTACCCGATCTTCTACAACGTCTACATCTCGTTCACCAATCGCAGCCGCTTTCACTACCAACCGCCGGAGAGCATCTGGCGCTGTGATCCGGAGACGATGGGCCAGTATTGCTGGCAGGAACCGCTCTTCGGCAATTACATCCGGCTCTTTGGGCCGCTGCTGCAACCCCGCGCCCTCCTCGCCTGGGGCAAGCTCCTGCTGCTCTTTGCGCCGTTCGCGCTGATCTATGTCCAGAAGGATCGCCGGCGCGAACCCCGGCTTTCATCTGACACGACTGACACGTCGCCGATGTGGTGGTGGCTAGCGGGCCTGGCGGCCAGCGCGCTCCTCTGGTTCCTCTTAGATGTGCGCAGCGCCGTGACCCTCCTGCTGGATACGGGCGATTTCTTCGTGGTGATGTTCCGCACCTTCCTCTATGTCCTGGTGTGCATCCCCTTCTTTATCCTAGTCGGCGGGATTTTGGCCCTCATCCTCAACAACCGGGCCATCCAAGGCAAGGGCGTCTTTCGCACGCTGCTGATTCTGCCGTGGGCGATACCCAGCTATATCACCGCTGAAATATGGAAATTCTTCTTCCAAGAGCAGGGCGCCATCAATCAACTGCTGACTCTCGTGGGGGTGCAAGGGCCGACGTGGTTGCAACATGACGCGCTCGCCTTCGTCTCCGTGGTGATCATCAATATCTGGCTCTCCTATCCTTTCTTTATGACCGTGATCTTAGGCGGATTGCAGGCCATCCCCCTGGAGTTATACGACGCCGCCGATGTGGATGGCGCGACATGGCGGCAGAAACTGACCCACGTCACGATCCCGCATCTGCGCCCCACGGTGATGCCCGCCATCGTCCTCAGCGCCATCACGACCTTCCAGATGTTCAACATGGTGTGGCTGGTGACGGAGGGCGGCCCGATTCGCGGCGCGGGCAAGCCCGGCGCGACCCAATTCGTGATGATCCACGCCTACAAGATGTTCCGCACCGATAATTACGCGGCCAGCGGCGCCTACGCCGTGGTGCTCTTCCTCTTCCTCTTCGGCGCGACGCTACTGAGCCTCAAGTTCACCCGCATAGTCCAAGGAGTCGAAGAGTGAAGGCCAAACCCTGGCAAGTCGTTGGTCTCTACAGCGTATTGGTGATCGCGGTAATCTTCGCCATCTACCCGATCTGGTTCGTCGCCCTGGCCTCCGTGCGTCCCGGCCAGCGCCTTTTGACGCTCAACCTGGTCAACATGTTTATCCCCACCGAGGTGACATGGCAGAACTTCCGACAGCTTTTGATCCAGGAGCCGTTCTCGATCTGGTTCAAGAATAGCTTCTTAGTCGCCGGATTAACCACCATCTTCTGCCTCTCGCTCTCGACGACTGGCGCCTTCGCCTTCTCGCGCTTCCGCTTTCGGGGCCGCGAGGCGCTTCTCATTCTCCTGTTGGCGATCAACGCCTTTCCCGGCGTCCTCTCCCTGATTCCCATCACACAGATTCTGCGCGCCGCTGGCATCTTCGGCACCCACTGGGGCTTGATTTTGGCCTATTCCGCCGGGACGTTGGTCTTTACCACGTGGAACCTCAAGGGCTACTTCGATGCGATCCCGATGCAATTGGAAGAAGCCGCTCTGATCGATGGCGCCAGTCCGCTGCAAGCCTTCGTCTACATCGTCTTGCCGCTGGCGCGGCCCGCGTTGGCCGTCACCGCGCTCTTCGGCTTCTTGGCCGGCTGGAACGAGTACGTGATGGCGATGGTAATGTTGCCCGGCAAGGAGCAGATGCACACCTTGCCCGTGGGCCTGGTCAACCTCGCCGGCAGCCATACCACCCCGTGGGGATTGTTCGCGGCGGGCGCGCTGCTCATCTCCGCCCCCACCTTGATCGTCTTCTTGAGCGTCCAGCGCCATTTGGAATCGGGCCTCACCGTCGGCGGCGTGAAAGGGTGAGCGAATTTCCTGCGACTTTTTGACATCCTTCTGAAAAATGCTATGATGCGTTGGATGTAGAGTATGGATCAGGGAGTGCTAGATGGACGATCTACGCGGACAAAAACCCATTTATACGATTTTAATCGCTATCATCATCGCGACGATCCCGTGTTATTGCCTGGGATTTGGCGCGCTGGCGTTACAACCTTCGCCGACGACGCCCACGCCCATGCCGACGAACACCTCCACGCTGGAGCCGACGGAGACCGCCACCCCCTACCTAGTTGGGCCGGGCACGGATGCGCCGACGCGCACGCTCCCGCCCACGCCGGAGCAGTGGTATCCGCCGACGCGCACGCCCACCCCCACACCGACACTCACGTTGACGCCCACGGGAACGCCCACCGAGACGCCCACGCCGACCGAAACTCCCACAGAAGACCTCAGCCCCACGCCCACCGAGACGCCCACGCCGACGACCACACCGGTCTTCACGCCCACGATCACGCCTACGCCGCTCGTCACCGACACGCCGAGCGTGACAGAAACGCCTACGCCGCCGGCGGATACGGCGACGCCCACCTCGCCGGCGCCCACCGCCACGCCGACCTTGCTCCCCCCCTCGACGCCAACGCTCACCCCCACCCCCACATCCGAAGCGGTCGAACCTACCGCCACGCCGACCGCGACCGCGCTCCCTCCGACCGCGACCCCGGCGCCTGAAGAATAACACATCAGTTTAGTTTCGTGAGCGAATGTCCACAACGACCCTGGAGACGAGGGCTTAGAGCTTTGCTCATAAAACCGAATGATTACGAATAACTTATTCTAGCATTTTTTTGAAGCATAACTTGCAACCTGTAACTTGCAACTTGCAACCTGTAACTTGCAACTTGTAACTTGTAACTCGTAACTCGTAACCACCTCTTGAAGGAGACACCTTGGCCCACAAAACTGTAGATTTACTCAAAGCCTTTACCGAAGCCCCTGGCCCCTCCGGCCATGAGGACACTGTTCGTGAGATTGTCGAGGAGCGTTGGCGCCCGCTGGCGGATGACCTCCGCACCGACGCGATGGGCAGCTTGATCGCGCATCAGCATGGGAACGGCGATGAGCCGCGCCCCGCCGTGATGATCGCCGCGCACTTGGACGAGATCGGTCTGATCGTCACCGGCATCGAGCGCGAGTTCCTGCGCGTCCACGCGCTCGGCGGCATCGACCGCCGCGTGCTGTTAGGCTTGGATGTAGTCGTCCACGCGCAACGCGATCTCCCCGGCGTGATCGGCTCCCGCCCGCCGCATGTGCTCCATCCCGATGAACACGATAAGATTTTGGATTGGGAGGAGATCTTCGTCGATGTGGGCTTGACCCCCGACGAGGTCGCGGAGTTGGTGGAAGTTGGGGATCACATCACCATCTCGCGGGAGTTGGCGGAATTGAAGAGCCATCGCTTAGCGGGCAAGGCGCTTGATAACCGCGCCTCGGTAGTCGCCGCGACGCTGGTGTTGGAGATGTTGCGGGAGCGCGCGCACGCTTGGGATGTTTACGCCGTCGCCACCGTCCAGGAAGAGGTGGGCGTCAAGGGCGCGATCACCAGCGCGTATGGCCTCGCGCCGGATCTTGCTATCGCAATGGACGTGACCTTCGCCCAGCAGCACGACGACAGCAAACCCGGCGCCTTCGATCTGGATAAAGGCCCGACCATCGTGATCGGCCCGAATTTCCATCCGCAGGTCGTGGAGCGCTTGCAGAAGGTCGCTAAAGCGGCGGAGATCCCCTTCCAGACAGAGGTCGCCGCCGGCCCCAGCGGCACCGATGCGTGGGGCATCCAGGTCGCGCGCGAGGGGATTCCCACGGGATTGATCGCCCTGCCGGTGCGCTACATGCATCAGCCGGTGGAGACCATTGACCGCCGCACCATCGAGCGCGCGGCGCGCATCCTGACCGAATTTATCGCCGCCTTAGAAGCCGATTTCCGTCCCGCTTGGGAGGATGAAGATGAGTGAGCAATTGATCGATATCTTAGAAACCCTATCTAACATCCCCGCCTTAGCGGGCCACGAAACCGAGGTGCGCCGCACCATTCGCCCATGGGTGAAGGATCACGTGGACGAGATGCGCGTCGATGCCTTGGGCAATCTCATCACCCGCAAGAAGGGCGCCGATCCCGACAATCCGCTGCGCGTGCTCGTGACCGCGCATATGGACGAGGTCGGCATGGTCGTGGTGGGGTACACCAGCGACGGCAGTCTGCGCTTCGAGACGCTGGGCGGCATCAGCGCGCGGCTACTGCCGGGCCTCCACGTCGTCGTGGGCGAGGATAAGCTGCCCGGCGTCATCGGCCTGACGGCCATTCACCGCACCGAGCGCGAGAATTTCAAAAAAAGCCCGCCCCTTGAGCAGTTGGCCGTGGACATCGGCGCGAGCAAGAAAGAGGAGGCGGAAAGCCTCGCGCCGCTCGGCACGCCCATCGCCTTCGCGACAAAGTTCCGCGCGATTGGCCCGTCGGTGCTGGGCAAAGCGTTTGATGATCGCGCCGGCTGCGCCATCCTGACGACGTTATTGCAGGGCGAGCGTTTCCCCTTCGAGCTGTACGGCGTCTTCACCGTGCAGGAAGAGGTGGGATTGCGCGGCGCGCAGGTCGCGGCATACGCCGCCGATCCGCACGTGGGCTTTGCTCTGGAAGGCACGTTAGCCGACGATCTGCCCAAGAAAGAAGAGGACAAGGACACCAGTTCCACGGCGGAGTTGGGCAAAGGCCCGGCGATCACCGTGATGGATCGCTCCTACGTGACGCCCCCCCGCCTGCTTCAGCACATCGTGCAGACGGCGGAGGAGGAGGAGATCCCCCATCAATTAAAACAGCCGGGCATCAGCGGCACGGAGGCCGGCGCGATTCATCGAGCGCGCGGCGGCGTGCCTTCAGTCACCATTGCGGTGCCCTGCCGTTACATTCACGCGCCCGTCTCGCTCACGCGCCGCTCCGATATCGAGCACACAGCGCGGTTGGTACGCGCCACGCTGGCGCGCTTGTCGCCGGAACTGTTCCACCTGTAGCCGGAATCTAAAACTTGCATTTGAAGGATAATGAAGGAGAACAAACATCGTGGATTTAAAACTCTTAGAGAAACTAACACAAGCCTTCGGGCCGTCGGGATACGAGGATGAGATCCGGGAGGTCATCCGCGAGGAGATCGCCGATTTCGCCGACGAGATCTATGTCGATCCGTTGGGCAGCTTGGTCGTGCATCGCAAAGGGCCAGAGGGCGCGAAGAAGCTGATCTTGGCCGCGCATATGGACGAGATCGGCGTGATGGTCACCCATGTCGAGGAGAAGGGTTACCTGCGCTTCACCAGCATCGGCGGCGTGTGGTCGTTCAATCGCATTGGCGGGCGAGTGCGCTTCGCCGATGGCACGGAGGGCGTTGTCTACGTCGAGCGGCGGGAGGATACCAGTTCGCTGCCGAAGCTG
This sequence comes from Anaerolineales bacterium, assembly GCA_046541755.1. GTDB lineage: Bacteria > Chloroflexota > Anaerolineae > B4-G1 > SLSP01 > JAAAOZ01. Next base: position 6,952 of record JBKHCQ010000098.1, read on the forward strand.
GAACATCTCTACATCGATGTCGGCGCGTCCGGCCGGGAGGATTGCCCCATCAACGTGGGCGATCCCGCGCAATTCATCGGGCCGATGATCGAGCAGAAGGGGCGCCTCATCAGCAAGGCGATGGACGACCGCATTAGTTGCTACATCCTGGTGGAAGTGCTGCGCCAACTCAAGGATCTGGCCTACGATCTTTACGTCGTCTTCAGCACGCAGGAGGAGATCACGCTCTCCGGCGCGCGGACGTCGGCGTTCCGCATCGCGCCCGACATCGCCATCTCGGTGGATGTGACCGGCACGGGCGATACGCCCAAGGCCCGTCCAATGGAGGTTTCGTTGGGCAAAGGCCCGGCGATCAAGGTAAAGGATGGCGGGATGATCGCCCATCCGATGGTGCGCAAGATGTTGGTCGAGGCGGCTAAGAAAGCGAAGATTCCCTATCAGATGGAAGTTCTGCTGGGCGGGACCACCGACGCGGCCGCTATGCAATTGGTGCGTGAGGGCGTGCCCAGCGGCTGCGTGAGCGTACCGTGCCGCTTCCTTCACAGCCCGTCAGAGATGGTAGATCGTGAGGATGTAGAGAATGCCATCACATTGTTGCTCGCCGCATTGCGTGAATAAGTAATATCGCATTTGAACTGTACCGCGAGCCACGGAGAGCTGATGAGGCCATCCGTGGCTCGCGATGTTATATTTGGGATTCCGACTTGACAATCGGGCGATTCATAGTACAACCAACTTGACGAGAGTTGAGCTTTAAATCCAGTGAACAGCTAGTAGATAAGGAGTGGAACTTAGAATGCAAGATCGCGCAGAAGAGAATTCGGAGGAGGCCGGGTGGAAGGTTTAGATTTAGCTAATCACATCACCGATATTCTTGTCGATAGGCAAGCACAAAATATTATCATCTTAGATATTAAAGATATCACCACCATCGCGGATTATTTTATCGTTTGTAGCGGCACAACGCGCCGCCAATTGGACGCCTTGCGGAGCGCGATTCAAGCCGAGCTGAAATCTCACCCGGAGCGCATTCTCCCCCTCAACATCGAAGGAACCGCCGAGTCCGGCTGGGTCCTGATGGATTACAACAGCGTCATCGTCCACATATTCACGCCAGAGGTTCGTGATTTTTATCAGATCGAAGATTTGTGGCAAAATGGGCGAGTCGTCACGCAAATTCAGTAGCTCGTAGGATAGATAAAATAACCAACGCCCGAAGCGGATTAGCTTCGGGCGTTGTAGTTGGGGCGCTCCTGGGTTACTCTTCCAACTCGCTGAAGTATTGCCGCACGTAGGCGCGGAGGCCGGGCGGATAGGCTCGTCGGGAGAGATCGGCCTCGGCGGCCTGGATGTAGTCGCCGTAGACCTCCCGGTAGGGCACGCGCGAGGCGCCCGGTTGGCCGATGGTGCTCTGGGGTGCGCCATCTTCGGTTTGAGGACGCGGGAGGGTGATCTCGCCGCCGGCTCCCTCCAAGCGCTCCATCTCGTCGTCGCCGAAGGGGGCGCTGCTGCCCGTGTCTTGATGGGAGCCAGGGCCGCCGTTGGCGTCGTCCCCGCCACCGCCGGTCGAAGCGCAGGGCGCGCCACCCGCCGAGGGTTGTCCTCCCTGCTGCGCGTCCCCGCTGGCGCCGGTTGCCTCTGCTTGCGAGCCGCGCAGCGTCGATTGCGCCTCCTGGAGGCCGGCCTGCGCCTGCTCGAGGGTCTCGTTGGGCGCGTTGGCCGCCCCCGCCTCCGAGAGCGTCTCCGCCGCGCGGGCCACCGCCTCTTGTGCGCCCGCCGCATCCCCGGAGTAGATTTCCTGCGCGATCTCTCGGAATTGCGCGGCCATCTCTGGATCCGTCTCTTGCAAGGCGTCGGCCATCTCACTGAACGCATCGGCCAGCGCCAGCACCTCCTCGGCCGTCAACGGCTCCCCGTTGGGGTCGATGAGCGAGTTCAGATAAGCCGCCGCGTTTTCTAAGTCCCCGGCGGCCAGCGCCTCTGCCAGGGGCTGGATGGTCGCATCAGTGGTGAGGGGGGCTGCCTGCGCGAAGCGCTGCACGCGCGCGGCGGCCTCCGGCGCGCGGAGTTCCGATAGTTGCCGTTCGGCCTCTGTGAGGGCGGCTTGGCGCTCAACGGGCGTGCTGTCCATATCCTGGAGCTTCGCCAGCGCCTCTTGGAGCGCCTGGAGCGCCGCCGCGCGCTCCGCCTCTGAAAGCGAGGCATCTTCGGCCAGCTCGACTTGCGTCGCTTCGATCTGCTCGATGGCCTCGGCCACGGCTTCTTGTTGCGCGGCCCGGCGATCTAGCGCGGCGATCTGGGGGTTGGGCAGGCCCAAGGCGGGGAGCAACAGCAGCGCCACAACCGCGCCGGCGCGCAGGGCGCGAGCCGGTGGACGAAGGAGAAAGACGGTGGCTGGATCGATGGTGCGGAGCGTGTCGAGCGTCTGCTCGTGCTGCAAGCGGATCAAGGCCTCGGGTGCGGTGATGCGCTCGGCGGCCAACTCCCACGCCGTGGTCAAGCGATCCGCCAACTGCAATTGGCAATCCAGCCGCCGTAAGCGCTCATCGAAGGGCTGCGGCCATCCATAGCCCAAGAGCGCACCCAGCAGCGCGCCGCCGCTCACGGCCCAGATGAGGCCCAGCCCGATGTCGGCGGGATACCAAAGCGGCCAGATTCTCGCCAGAACCGCCATCAGCAGGCCGGCGCTCAGCGCGGCGACGACGCCCCACGTGGCGCCTACCACCGCTCGATGTGAGCGCAGCGCGACGGTGAGCCGCTGGATCGCGTGCGTGAGTTGGCGATCCATCTCAACGCTCCTTGCGGTTGAGGCGCCGCGTCGTCAACCAGAGCAGCACGCCGATGCGGATCAGGCTGAAGAGCGTGAAGGTGATCCACGGGGAGGGTAACGTCACCGAGCCGATGACCGGCCCTCGGCCGGTCTCGATGCGCTCTATCACATCGAAGGTGTGGAGCACCCACGAACCTTGCTCCAGCCCCAACGCCTCCGTGGCGATGGCCGTGGTGATTGGGTTTGCGCCGATCAGGATCACCCAGCCGTGTTGCATCGCCACTTCGAGCCAATAGGCTTGCATCGGGAACTGGGAGCTGCCGTAGGTCAGGGAATTAACCAGCGCCGTGATGGCGACGGCTAACGCGACGATGAGGGGGATGGCGGCCAAGTTCAGGCCGTAGTAGATGACGACGGCGGTGATGGTCTTGCGCACCAGCGAGGAGATAAAGAGCGCTCTGGCGATGTAGAGCATCATCGTCACGGACAGGAGCGAGAAGGTCAGTATCAGCTCGGTTTGCGTGACGCCGCCCAGCCAGAAGCTCGTCATCAGAAGCGGCAGCGGGGCCATCACGTAGAGCAGGCCCGTCAGCAAGGTGGCGCTCACCTTGCCCAGCACGATGTCGCGGATTCGCAGGGTGGTGGTGCGCAGCAGATCCCACGTTCGATTCTCGCGCTCCCCGGCGATGGCGCCCACGGCCCCGATCGGCACCAACAACATCGTCGTCAGCAGCAAGATCACGCTGAAGAACCAGTAAAAGCTGCGCCCCTGCTGGAAGAGTGAGAGCATCGAGATTGTCGTCTCGTCGCCGTAGGAGGTGTTGACGACGCCCATCACCACGACCAATGAGAACAGTAGCGTGACGATGCCCACGCCGGCCAGGTAGGCGAAGAGCTGCCAGAAAAATCGATTCCGGCGTACACTGCTGTATAAATGTTGGCGTAACAATGGTCCCATCTTGTCT
>JBKHCQ010000099.1:0-10674 GCA_046541755.1 Anaerolineales bacterium
ACGACTTGACCGCTGAGACGAAAACCGAGGAAATATGACACAGCCGGCACACACAGGAAGATCCTTTGGGGAATGGTTAGCTAAAATTTGGTATACCATCGCCAACAATATCCGTAGACAAATCATCATCCCTTATTTGATTCTGACATTAGTCGTCGGAATATTAGGCATCTACGTGGTGACCCAATTGGTCAGCCAATCTCTTGATGAGCGGTTGGATAGCTACCTTGGAGAATCCGGGCGCGCGCTGTTGAATAGTTGGGTGCGCTACGAAAGCAACGATCATCAGGATACGGCTGATCGACTCGTCCGCACGGCGGGCTTTATCGAGGCCGTTGAAAATCAAGATGGCGAGTGGCTGGGGCAACAGATTAAATCCCAGTTGGAGACGCTGAACCCCGATATGGCATTGGTCGTCACACCGCAAGAAGAAGTCCTGACCTATGTGGTGCGGGAAGGAGATGGTTTCGCGGTGCGTTCCTTTTTGGGCGAGGTGGAATACGTTTGGGTGTTGCAAGAGGTGCTCGCCGCGGGTGATCCGGCCATCCTCCCTATCCACGCGATTGGCAAACACCCGGATGGGGCCTATTATTACTTCACCGCCGCCCCCGTGGGCCGGGAAGGGGAACTGAGCGGGGCGCTTCTGCTGGGAAGTCGGCTGTCACAGATGATGTCTTATTTTCAATCCAACGTGCTCGCTCAAATCACGCTTTATCGGGAGAACGGTCAGGCCATCCAGACCACCTTTTCCCTCGCTATTGATACAGCAGATCACCAAGAGTTGCTTGAGGAGTTATCCCTCTCCAGCGAAATTGCGCAGCACATCTTGAATTCAGAGCGTGAAGTTCTGTTTGAGGATATTGATAATCAAAGAATCCGGGGGCGAGAATATCGCTTGGCTTATGGCCCTCTCACGGTGGGGTCAAAACTCTTGGGTATCTACTCCGTCGCGCTCCCGCGCCAGTTTGTGCAGGAGGCTGGACGTCAAAATCGCAACACCTACATCTTGATCTTTGGCGCCGGCTCACTCTTCGTCATCGTGCTCGGTATTGTGATTGCGTTGACGATCACCAATCCGGTGCAACGCTTGATGCGAACTTCTTTGGCCGTTACCCAGGGCGATTTGAAGCAACGGACGGGCATCCAACGTGTGGATGAGCTGGGCGTCTTGGCGCAAACCTTCGATAGAATGACCCTCAGCTTGGAGGAGCGCACCGTAGCGCTAGAGGAGGCGCTTTACGCTCAACGCGAGACCGCCAGTCGGATGCGCGCGATCCTCGCCAGTATTGGCGATGGCGTGCTGCTAGAAGACCTCGATGGCAACATTATCCCCATGAACGAGGCGGCCCGGATGATGCTGGATGATATGGCCGAGCAATTTCGCTATGGGCCGCTGCGCGAGCTTTCGGTCGTTGATCAAAAGAACGATCCTGACGAGCCGCCGAGTCCCTGGCTCTTAGAAAGTCGTCGCTTCCGGGTGGCGGATAAGGTCTTCGTCGCGCACTCCGCCGTTGTGCGGATGGAAGGGGACGGCGGCGGGAAAGAAAGAGGATCAGCGCGCGGCGAGAAGTTAGGTACGGTGATCGTTATCCGGGATGTTACAGCCGAGGTAGAGGCCGAGAAGCTCAAGGACGCCTTCGTCGCGCACGTCTCGCACGAGTTACGCACGCCGCTGACTTCCATTAAGGGCTACAGCGATCTCCTGCTGGCCACGACGAAGAGCGTGCTCGACGCCAGCCAGCGCACCTTCTTGGGGAAGATCGTTCGGCAAACGGGGAATATGATCACCATGGTCAATGCGTTGCTGGACTTCACTGAGATCGAAGCCGGCGGGCGGCTGACCTTGCTGCAACAGCCCACGCAAATCTCCGCTCTGATCGAGGACATCGCTGAGGAGTGGGGGCCTAAAATGGAGGATATGGCATTGAATTTCAAAGTCGAAATGCCTGATCAACCCTACCCTCAAGTCAATATTGATCAAAAACGGATGCGCTGGGCCATCATCAACTTGGTGCGCAACGCCTGGCAGTACACACCCGCCGGGGGGGATGTGACCATTCGGGTCAATGATCAGCGCGACCGCATCATCGTCATGGTTGAGGATACCGGGATTGGTATCCCAGAAGAAGCGCAGCGCAATCTCTTTACGCGCTTCTTTCGCGTGATGCACCAGCAAGATGATGACGTTCGCGGTTTGGGCCTAGGTCTCTATGTGACCAAGGCCATTGTCGAAGCCCACGGCGGATATATCCGAGTTTCGAGCGAGGTTGGGCAGGGAAGCGCCTTCAGTATCACCCTGCCGACGATCCACGCCACAGATCTTCCCTCCCCCCAACCGGAGACGCCCGACGGGGACGCCTGACGGACATCGTGAAAGAGGTAAGGCAGAAGTAAGTATGACAGCCAAAGTGATTCCAGAGCAGGAAGAATATAACAAGAATTGGCGCGAGCTGTTGATCCTGTTGGTGATCCTGCTCCTTGGATTTGCCTGCCTCTTTATCTCGTCCACCTTAGCGCTCTCCACGCCAACTCGGCGTTGGATTGAGGCCGAAATCGTGGCCGATCTCGACCCCTATGCGGATTATGATTATTTAATCGTCGGACAGGATGCGACGCCCCTGCCCCCCATTCGAACGGATATCGCGCCGCTGTGGGAGGATGTCGAGACGCCCACGCCTGGGACGCCGACTCTCCTCCCCATCGTGGAGTTTGAGCCTTCGCCCACGCCGACCGCCACGCCGCCGCCGGACGAACCCCCGGATATGCCCGGCCAACCCACGGACACATCCCCACCGGAGCAGACGAACACGCCGCGCGTCACCCCGACCCCGACGCCTATACACACGCCCACACGCACACGCGCGCCCTCGCCGACCCCGACGCCTTCGCCATCAGCATCGCCGACGGCTACGCCCTCCGCGACGCCGACGCGCACACCCTCGCCGACTCCGACAGTGACGTCGACCGCGACTGCGACGCCCACGCCGACTGCGACGCCCACGTCGACTGCGACGCCGACCTTTACACCGCGACCCACCTCGACCTTTACGCCCCCGCCGACGCCCACGCCGATACCTACCTTCACGCCGACGGAGGTTCCCACCAAGCCGCCGCCGCCGCCCACGCCGACGCCCACCTCGGCGCTTCCCCCGCGCCCCACCTCGACCCCCACACCCTCCGGGCAATTGCCGCCTGTCCCGCCCACGCCGACGCCCGCGCTGCCCTCCACCACGCCGCCCGCGACGCCGACGCCGACGGTTTTTCCCACCCCCACACTCACGGCCCGTCGGGGATTTGCTGAGATATTGAGTTGGTGGTTTAAGGGTGGGAAGTGATCGTATGTCCAAATCGTCAATGACCCGCCGGCAGTTTCTGCGCTGGCTTAGCCTGTTGAGCGCCGGCGGCGCGCTGAGCGCGTGCGGCGTCCCGGCCCCCGCGCCGACCGCGACCCCTGATCCCACCGCGACTGCCACATCCACCGCGACGCCGGCCCCGACGAACACGCTCGCGCCGGGCGAGACGCCGGCCCCGACGGCCACCGCTACCCCGCGCCCGCCCGACCCGACCGCCACCCCCCAGCCGGCCCACCTCAGCGTCGCGCGCGGCCCCGATCCGGCCACCATCACTCGGCGCGCCATCGCTGCCCTGGGCGGCATCGAGCGCTTCGTCGCCCCCGGCAACGATGTCATCATCAAGCCCAACATCTGCACCGATTACTACCCGCCCGAATACGCCGCCACGACCAACCCCACCGTCGTCGCGACGCTCGTGCAGCTCTGCTTAGGCGCGGGCGCCAAGCGCGTGCGCGTGATGGATGCGCCCTTCGGCGGCACGGCGGAGAGCGCCTATGGCCGCAGCGGCATCGCTGAGGCCGTCAAGGCCGCCGGCGGCGAGATGGAAATCATGAATCGCAATAAATTCCAGGAGTTCGAGATTCCAGAGGGGCGCGATCTCCAGAAGTGGCCCTTCTATCAGCCGATTATGGCGGCGGATGTCGTCATTAACGCGCCGATCGCCAAACATCACAACCTCGCGCGCCTCACCCTGGGCGGAAAAAACCTCCTGGGTGTGATCACCAATCCGGGGCAGATGCACGCCAATCTCGGCCAGCGCATCGCCGATTTGACGAGCGCCGTGCGCCCGGCCCTGACCGTCGTCGACGCGGTGCGCATCCTGGTGGAGAGAGGCCCCACCGGCGGCAGCTTGGATTATGTCCGCCAGATGGACACCGTCATCGCCAGCCCCGACATCGTCGCCGCCGACGCCTACGCCGCCACGCTCTTCGATATGCAGGGCGCCGACATCGGTTACATCAAAGCCGCCGCCGAGATGGGCCTGGGGACTTTGGATTTGGACGCCATCCACATCGAAGAAATCACCGCGTGAGAAGTAAAATACACACGCATTCAAGAGACCGTGACGCAAACCCTGCTGGAGATGTTTCGCGATCTCGATCCCGACGCTGGCTTGGAATTGCGCGAGGATTTTAAATATGAATTACAGCGCTCTCTCCAGGCTGTCAGAGAGAAAGATAATACTTTATCAGCGGAGTATGTTGCCTCTTTAATTCGATGATTCGTTCATTCGCTCACTCGTTCCCTCGCTAATTCCCCAAAAAGGAACCCACGTTGAAGAAGATGATGAAACCCCAAATCTGGCATCGTCTCCGCCAAATCAGCCAAATCTTAGCCTTGTTGCTCTTCCTCTACCTTTTTGTGTACGCCACATTCTTGGATCCGCAGCGCGTGTGGGCCAATCTCTTCTACCGCCTCGATCCGCTCATCGCCCTGACCGCCTCCTTGGCCGGGCGCGCGTGGATTCCCGGTCTGGGCCTTGCCCTGCTCACCGTCGGGGCGACGCTCGTTTTCGGGCGCGTCTGGTGCGGCTGGTTCTGTCCCTTCGGCACGCTCTTGGAATGGTTCACGCCCCGCCGCGTCCAACGCCAGTCGCGTCGCCGGGCGCCCGCGCCAGCGTGGCGCAGCGTGAAATATATTTTGCTGATCATCTTGGTCGTAGCCGCCCTGTGGGGCAACCAATCCCTCCTTTTCCTCGACCCCCTCACGATGATGACGCGCACCTTCGCTGTCGCCATCTGGCCCGCCGTGCGCGTCGCCGTCTATGGCGCCGAATCCTTCCTCTATCAATTTGACATCCTCTGGGGGCCGTTGGACGCCCTGCGCGACGTTGTCATCTACCCTATTTTTCGGGATGTCGTCTCCGTCTTCACCCTGAGCCTCCCGATTTTGCTGTTGTTCGCCGGCGTCGTGGCCCTCAACTGGGTGGCCGAGCGCTTCTGGTGCCGCTACCTCTGCCCGCTGGGCGCATTGCTGGGGTTGATCTCAAAGTTCGCCCTGCTGCGACGCCACGTGGGCGAGGGCTGCGCTGCCTGCGCGCTGTGCAGCGGCGCCTGTCCCACCGGCACCATCGATCCCCACGATGGCTACCGCAGCGATCCCGCCGAGTGCATCGTCTGCTACGAGTGCATCGTCGCGTGCACGCGCGAGGGCGTCGCATTCCGCTGGCATCTGCCGAGGATTCTCAAATTGAGCGATAATATCCCAATCTGGCGGCCCGCCGCTTGGCATGATTACGACCCGCGCCGCCGCGAGCTGTTAGCCGGTACGGCCGCCGCCGTCGCGGGCGTGGCGCTGGCCGGCGTCGAGCCGATCACCCAGCGGACGCCCGCGCACCTTGTCCGGCCGCCCGGCGCCACACAGACCGACTTCGAGGCGCTCTGCGCGCGCTGCGGCGAGTGTATGCGCGTCTGTCCCACGCAGGGCCTCCAACCCATCCTCTTCGAGGGCGGGCTGCAAAACGCCCTGACGCCCCGTCTGGTTCCGCGCCTGGGCTATTGCGACTATAGCTGCAATGCCTGCGGCGAAGTCTGCCCCACCGGCGCGATCCCGCGCCTATCGTTGGCGGAGAAGCGCGCCACGCCCATCGGCCTCGCCCGCGTGGATCGCGACCGCTGCCTGCCGTGGGCCTACAACATCTCCTGCATCGTCTGCGAGGAGATGTGCCCTGTCTCCCACAAAGCCATCTGGCTGCACGAAGTTGAGACCACCAACGCGCGCGGCGAAGCCATCACCCTCCAACAACCCTACGTGGTGAAGGAGCTGTGCATCGGCTGCGGCATCTGTGAATACCAGTGCCCGATGGGCGGTGAGGCGGCCATCCGCGTCTTCGCTCCGACCGAAATTGGCGGTTTCTTCGGCGATGACCCAAGTATCGCCCGCGCCGGGCGCGCCGTCAGAGGGGGATGAGCCGTTAAATCTACGAAATGATTTATTGATGAGGGCTTGCCGCTTGCATTTTAAGAGTAACCTTGATCAATCTACACAATAATCACACTCACAATAAGGAGAAATCAATGTTCGAAAATCTTACTCAACCGATTCAAATCGGGACGCTTAATCTCAAAAATCGCATGGTGCAGCCCGGCATGGGGACAAATCTGGCCGCGGCGGATGGCACAGTCTCCGACAACATCGTCGATTACTACGTCACCCGCGCGCATGGCGGGGTGGGGCTGATTATCACCGAAGTCTGTTGTCCAGAACCGGGCGGGCGCGTGATCCCCGGCGAGTTGGAGATCTCCAGCTATGCCTTTGTGCCCGGACTGGCGCGCTTGGCTACTGGCGCGCACGCCGGCGGAGCTAAGATCGCGCTGCAACTCGCGCACGGCGGTTGCTTCGCCAGTGAATCGGTCACGGGTCAGCCGCCCATCACGCCCTCTGGGGTGGGCACGATGTTGCTGCCTGAGGATATGCCTCGCACTATGACGGTGGACGAAATCAAAGCGCTCATCGAAATCTATGGACAGGCGGCGCAGCGCGCGCGCATCGCGGGCTTCGATGCTGTCGAGATTCACGGCGCGCATGGCTACATGCCCTTGCAATTCCTCTCCGCGTACACTAACCGCCGGGAGGATGAGTATGGCGGCAGTTTTGAAAATCGCGCCCGCTTCCCTTTGGAGGTGATCCAGGCCGTCAAGCGTCTGGCGGGCGTGGATTTCCCTGTGATCTATCGACTTTCCGCCGAGGAAGATGTGCCCAATGGCGTCACGTTGGACGAAGCTATTGCGTTCGCCAAACTGGCGCAAGAGGCGGGCGTGGACGCGATCCATGTCAGCGCGGGAACCTGGGATTCCCGGATGGCGACGTTCTTCGGCGCATTGCAGGGCGCGGTGGAGCCGCAGGATCAGCGTCTAAGTGAGGGCGTGAGCATTGGTATGTGGGTGCCGCCGCTCTATGTGCCGCGCGGCAATTTGGTGCCATTGGCGGCCGCGATCAAACAAGCGGTTAGGGTCCCGGTCATTGCTGTGTGTGGCCTGTCGCCGGAGATGGGCGAGGATGTGATTGCCGAGGGCAAAGCCGACCTGATTTCGATGGGGCGGCAGGTTATTGCTGATCCGGCATATCCCCGCAAGGTCCTAGCCGGTAACCCGGAGGAGATCCGCCGTTGTGTGCGTTGCAATGAATGTCTGGATTCCGTTATGAGCTATCGGGGCTTCGATTGCGCTGTCAATGCGCAGGCGGCTAAGGAACACGAGATGTTCGCGCGTCTCATGCCGGCGGCTAACCCGCGCCGGGTGATGGTGGTGGGCGGCGGGCCGGCGGGGATGGAAGCCGCCAGAGTGGCCGCGCTGCGCGGGCACGAGGTGACGCTCTACGAGCGGGATCGCGATCTGGGAGGGATGCTGCGCTATGCCGGGCATCCCGAATTCAAACAGGATTATCGCGACTTCTTGGCGTGGCAAATCTCTGAATTGGAACGTCAGGGGGTGAGCGTCGAAACCGGTATGGAGGTCACGGCGGATAAGATAAAGGCCGTCGCTCCGGACGTTGTCATCATCGCGACCGGCGCGCGGCTGGCCACACCTTCTATTGAAGGTGCGGAGGGCACGGAGGGCGCGGAGGGCGCGGAGGTCTACAGCGCGCTGGATGTGCTCGCCGGCGACATCCCGGCCGGCGACCACATCGTCGTCTGTGGCGCGGGCTTGGTCGGCGCGGAAGTAGCGATGTTCTTGGCGGAGCAGCACGATAAGCAGGTCACGTTGGTGGACCAAATTGACGAGGTTGTGCCAGAGGTTGGCGTCTTCACGCGCTGGGTTATCCAGGGCAAGCTGATAGAAGATGGCGTCGCGGTCCAGCTTAATCACTGCATCGATTGCATCCTCCCCGGCAGTTTGACCTGCATCTGCGATGGCGATGAGGTGCAGATCGCGGGAGATGCCTTTGTGCTGGCGTTAGGCATGACGCCCAACACAGAATTGCTCGACGCGCTGGCTAATATAGCTGATATAGATGTAGAAATCATCGCCGTAGGCGACGTTGTCAAGCCGCGCAAAGTCTTACAGGCGGTTCATGAGGGCTTTCACGCGGGGCGACGGATTTAGGAGAAAGCGTCTCTTCTCCCCGCGGACGAAGCACGGCCTTTTGGAGTTTGCCGGATAGGCCCCTATAGGGGCCTATCCGTGCGACGGCTGATCGTCGGAAAGCATCCCGTCGCGCCCCGTGCTTAAGATTAAAATCCCCGGTTACTAAACGCAAGTCAACTTTAGTTGACTCGATTTCCACGGGGATTTCTGTTTTTCAGTGATTTATCCGCAGGCGCAGGCGGCGCAAGTTCGTCTTTTCCTACGATCAAGCGTCACACCCATTTGCCGATTTTGGGCTTGCTCAAACCTTTGACCTGTGTTATAATAGCGCCAGACGCGGGGGAAGTTGTATAGGAGACGCACAGAAAAGTGGGGGTTTCCCCCACTTTTCTTCGTAAATCGATAGGCTTGGATAAGGTGGAGGCTACTTTTTAATGAAGAGCGAGTTCGCCCTGGCATTTAATCAGATCTGTGCTGAATATGGTTTGCCGCGAGACGTCGTGCTGGACGCGGTCCGCGCGGCGATGATGAGCGCGTATCGGCGGGATTGGGACGTCGGGCCTAATCAAAATATGACGGCAGACATCAACTTAGAAACCGGCTTGGCGCGTATCTACCTCGAAAAAGAGGTCGTCGCGTCTGAGGAAGAGGTCGAGGATCAGAAGACCCATGTGCTTTTGGAGGAAATTCGGAAGCGCAAGCCGCAGGTGGAGGTTGGAGATGAGGTGATGGTCGATGTGACGCCGGATAATTTCGGGCGCATCGCGGCGCAGACGGCCAAACAGGTCATCACGCAGCGTTTGCGTGAGGCCGAGCGCGAAAGCCAATTTCACCGCTTCAGCCGTCAGGAAAATGAAATTATTATCGGCACGGTACAATCGATCAAGCCCCATGGCGTGACCTTGCACCTGGAGCGCACGGAAGAGGCGCTGATGCCGCGCCGGGAGCAGATTCCCAGCGAGCGATATCGATTACATCAAAAAATCCGCGTCTACGTCTTACAGGTAAAGCGCTCTCCCCGCGGCCCAGAGATCATCGTCAGCCGCAGCCACCCGCTGATGTTGCGGCGCTTGCTGGAGTTAGAGGTGCCGGAGATTCGCAACGGACAGGTGGAGATTAAGGCCATCGCTCGCGAAGCCGGCGGTCGCTCCAAAGTCGCCGTCACATCCGATGAGCCGGGGCTGGACCCGGTGGGCGCGTGCATTGGGATGCGCGGCATTCGCGTGCAGACTATCTCGCGGGAGTTGAGCGACGAGCGCATCGATGTTGTCGAATGGAGTGACGACCCGGCGGCCTTCATCGCCAACGCCTTGAGCATGGACGTCTTAGATGTGACGTTGGACGAGTTAAACCCCAACGGGCGAACGGCAGCCGTGATGGTCAGAGACGATCAACTTTCCTTGGCCATCGGGCGCGCCGGGCAGAACGCGCGTCTGGCCGCTAAGCTGACGGGCTGGCGCGTGGATATTCGGGGCATCACCGAGGCGACGATGTGGGCGCTGGAGAAGATCAACGCGACGCCGGATATAGTAGAAGACATTGGCCGGCAAGCCGCATCCCTCATCCCCCAACTAGCAAATATTATGAAGGAACATCAAGAACACAACCTGTCTTACACGGATGAAGAACAAAGGGTGGTCCGCACGATCATCAAGGCCGTTCACCAAGCCTTCTTGCGCCGGCGCGATAAGGAGCGCCCCGAAGTGAAGCAATTGCGCAAACGTCGCTCCGCTCAGCGTCGGGCTGAGGAGGAACGCATCGCAGCGGCCAAGCAGGCGCTGGAGCGCGTGCCGCGCGAGGCCTATGAATTAACAATTATGGAGCTGGATTTATCCGCTAAGGTGAAGCAGCATCTTGCCGAAAGCAACTTGAAGAATGTCGGTGAGGTGATGGAGCGGCTGGCCATCGGCGACGAGGAGTTGCTGATGTTGACCGGCATTGGCGTGCGGGCCTTGGGGGAGATTAAGCAGGCGATTGAGACGAGCAGCCTGAGTTTCTTGGAGCCGGAGCCGGAGCCGGAGCCTGTAGTCGCTGAGGAGATCGAAGCGGCTGAAGAGGTTGTGGAAGCCGCCGAGATCGAGATCGAAGAGGCCGAGGTGGCGGTTGCGGAAGAGGCTATCGCCGAAGTCGCGGAGATCGAGGAAGAGATCGCTCCTGAGGTCGCGGAAGAGCTGGAGCCGGCGCCGACGGCCGAACCAGAATCCCTCTTGGTCGAAGAAGCAGAAAAGATCGCCGAGCGCATCGCTGAAGAGGTCGAAGAAGAGGCCGCGGAAGCGGAGGCCGCAGAAGCGGAG
>JBKHCQ010000100.1:0-10583 GCA_046541755.1 Anaerolineales bacterium
TCGCCGACGAGTGGGCCGCCCGGTACGCGCATTGACGTCGTCGCGACAGGCTTCCCGCCGGATGCCACCGTGGAGATCGGCGTGGGCCGTCCCTACTCCGAATATGATGTGATCGCCACGGCGGAGACGGACGCCGCCGGGCGCGCCGAGACGCAGATCACGATGCCGGCGTTCGTGGAGCCGGGAGATCCGTATGTGATCGTTGTCGCGGACGAGTACCGGCCCGTCAAAGCGGTCTCCGAAGCGTTCGATGTCACGTCCGGCCCGACGCCGACGCCTTCTGGTGAAGATGGTGATGGCGATGGCGAGGAGAATCTCTTCACCCGCGCGAACATCTACTTGGTTGCCATTGGCGATGAGGGCGAGAGCGGTGAGGAGATCGGCTGCGGCGATAGTCTCATTCCCGTCGAGGTGGAAATTGAGCCGACCGTCGCGCCGATGACCGCCGCGTTGGAAAAATTGCTGGCCATCGATACCCGCGAGTATGGTCAATCGGGCCTGTACAATGCGCTCTATCAATCGGATCTGACGGTCGAGGGCATCGACATCGAGGATCGCGAGGCCATCATCGAGCTGTCCGGCGAACTGGTCGTGGGCGGCGTCTGCGATTCGCCCCGCGTCCAAGCGCAGCTTCAACAGACGGCGCTGCAATATAGCACGGTGGATGAGGTTTCGATCTTCATCAACGGCGAACCGCTGGATGAGGTGTTATCGCAGCAAGGGTAGTGAGTAGGGCGGAATGGCATTCTGCCCTACTTTTCGAATGAGGAGGATAACCTGATGGATCAAAAGAGAAAAGACCGCCGCGCCGGCGCGCGGTTGGGCTAGGGCGTGGTGCTGTTCCTCTGGCTGCTGGGGATCACGTTGCTGCCCGCACTGCCCACGCTCAAGGTCGCGGCCCAAGGCGGTGACGATGAGACGGCAGGCCCGCCGCGTTTGGCGGAGACGGCCAGCGAGGCGCTTTCGCAGAATAACGATCAGATGACGGCGGTGATCAGCGGTGGCGCCCTTCGTGGAACCGCGCGTGTGGGTGCTACGGAACGGTCTAAACGCTAACATCGATTGGAAGTGAAGTTCGATTGGAAGTGAAGTAAGGAGGTGTCATGTCACCACGAGAATTTCCAGAATATCTGAGCGACGTATCTGAGACGGGCGAGATCCACGCGGGAGCGCCGCTGCCGCTGGGCGCCCATCGCGAGGACGATGGCGTGAACTTCGCGATCTTTAGCCGGCATGCCACAAGCGTGCGCCTCGAGTTCTACGATCATCCCGATGATGCCGAGCCGGCGCGGGCGCTGGAGCTTGACCCGGTCTATAATCGGACCGGCGATGTGTGGCATATCTGGGTGCAGGGCGTGCGTCCCGGCCAGCTCTACGGCTATCGCATCGCGGGGCCGTATCAGCCTGAAGAAGGCCATCGCTTTAATCCCCACAAGCTGCTGTTAGATCCGTTGGCCGAGGCGGTGACCTATCACGGGGATTGGGATTTCTCGGCGGCGCTGGGCTATGATCCTGGTGACGAGGCGGAGGATCTCTCCTATTCGGAGCGGGATAACGCGGGCGCGATGCCCAAGAGCATTTTCACCTCGGAGCGCTTCGATTGGGAGGGCGACGAGCCGCTTAAACGCCCGCTGGCGGGCGCCATCATCTACGAGACCCACGTCCGGGGGCTGACGATCCACGACAGTTCCGGCGTCGATCATCCGGGGAGTTATCAGGGGCTGATCGAGAAGATCCCCTATCTAAAGGAGCTGGGCGTCACGGCGGTCGAGCTGATGCCCGTCCAGGAGTTCAACGAGGACGAGATCAACCGCGTCAACCCGGAGACCGGTGAGCCGCTCAAGAACTACTGGGGCTACAATCCCGTGGCCTTTCTGGCGCCGGAATCCTTCTATTGCAGCCGAGGCACCGTGGGCCATCAGGTGCTGGAGTTCAAGGAGATGGTCAAGGCGCTCCACAAGGCCGGCATCGAGGTGATCGTGGACATCGTCCTCAATCACACCGCCGAGGGCAACCGGCTGGGGCCGACGATCTCCCTGCGCGGCGTCGATAACGCGATCTACTATATGTTGGATGAGAACCCGCGCTTCTATCAGGATTACACCGGCACCGGCAACACCATCAAGGCCGATCATCCCGTGGTGCGCGATTTTATCTTAGATGTCCTCCGGCATTGGGTGATCCACATGCACGTCGATGGCTTCCGCTTCGACCTGGCCTCGGTGCTGGGGCGGGATGAGGAGGGCGAGATGCTTGCCGATCCGCCGCTGTTGGAGCGTATCGCCGAGGACCCCATCCTGCGCGAGGCGAAGCTGATCGCCGAGGCGTGGGACACGGGCGGGGCCTATCAAGTGGGGAGCTTCGCCGAGCATCGCTGGGCCGAATGGAATGGCCGCTATCGCGATGATGTGCGCCGCTTCTGGCGCGGCGACGCGGGCATGGTGGGCGATTTTGCCGGTCGCATCGCCGGCAGCGCCGATCTTTACGAGAGGCCGGAGGGTATGGCCGGCAAAGGCCCCGAGCGGAGCATCAACTACATCACATCCCACGATGGTTTCACGCTCAACGATCTGGTGAGCTACGAGCACAAGCATAACGAGGCTAACGGCGAGGACAACCAGGATGGCACCGACGCGAACTACAGCGCCAACTACGGCGTCGAAGGGCCGACCGACGACCAGGAAATTCAGGCCGTTCGCTGCCGGCAGATCAAGAACCTCCTGCTCACCCTCTTCATCTCGCGCGGCGTGCCGATGTTGCTGGGCGGCGACGAGTTCCGTCGCACGCAGCAGGGCAACAACAATGCCTACTGCCAGGATAATGAAATCAGTTGGTACCTTTGGGATAACCTCGAAACACACGGGGACATCCACCGTTTCGTCCAAGGGATGATCCGTTTCCGCCAAGCGCATCCCGTGCTCTGTAAGGCAGCCTTCTACACCTCCGAAGATATTCGGTGGTGCGATCCGGCGGGCGAAACCCCGGCTTGGGATGATCCCGACGAACGCCGCCTGGCGTGCCTGATCTTGGGTGATGCATCAGGAGAAGAAGAGAAAGAAGAGAAAGAAGAGGAAGAAGAGAGAGAAGAGAGAGAAGAGAGAGAAGAGGAAGAAGAGGCCGCCGATCTCTACCTCATCTTCAACGCCGCTGCCGAAGCGGCCACCTTCACCCTGCCCGATCCGCCCGATGGCTGCTGCTGGCGCCTCGTCGTCGATACGGGCGCCTCGACGCCGGATGATTTTGTGGACATCGACGAAGCGCGCGAACTCGACGACCCTTCCCGCTACAACATCGGCCCTCGCGCCAGCGCCATTTTGATCGCGGCGACCTAGGTCGGCTTCCCCTCAGGACGCGCTTCCAAGTACTTGTGATATGCTCAGCCTATGCTAAACTAACCTCGCGCTTGATTTGTTAGCCTGGCAAACATTGCGTGGATGGATCGAGGCGAGATGGGTGGATCATTTAGATGCAGCGCCCGCTTTACCTCTCGGTCTTGACCGAGGGGGGTTTTGTCTCTGAGACGCGAGCGAGATCAAGTGGGTAGGAGGATATTTTGCACGAAGAAAATAAAACCAACGCGGAGTTGATCGAGGAAATCCAGGCCTTGCGCCGCGAAGTGACCGAGCTTCGGGCGAGCGAGCGCCAATTGCAAGTAATTTTCGAGAAAGCGCCGGTTGGCATCAGCCACACCGCCATCGACGGCCGCTTGCGCTACATGAATCGAAAATTCTGCGAGATCGTCGGCTACTCCCAGGATGAGCTACGCGAGATGAGTTACGAAGACCTCACGCATCCCGATGATCTGGCGGCTGATCAGGCGGCCACCAACCGGGTACTTGCGGGCGAGGCTGAGGGCTTCGCCCTGGAAAAGCGCTACCTTCGCAAGGACGGGACGTGCATCTGGGTCGATCTGCAGGTCTCGTTAGTGCGCGACGCCGCCGGCGAGCCGGATTACTTCGTCGCCGTCGTGCAGGACATCACCCAACGCAAACAGATGGCGGAGGCGCTCCAACATGAGCGCGATCTGCTTCGCACGCTCATCGATAACATCCCCGACACCATCTACTTCAAGGATACCGCGGGACGCTTCACGATGATCAACCAGGCGCAGGCCGAAATGTTAGGCCTCGATGATTCGGAGGAGGCCATTGGTCGCACGGACTTCGATTACTTCACGGCGGATCACGCGCAGGACGCCCATGAGGATGAAAAGCAGATCATTGCCACAGGCCACCCGATCGACGGCAAGATCGAGAGGGTCCGGCGGGCGGATGGGAAATTCCGGTGGGTCACTATCACCAAAATCCCTATCAAGAATCGCCAAGATGACGTCGTGGGCGTTGCCGGCATCTCCCGCGATATCACCGAGCGCAAACGGGCGCAGGATGCGCTGCGCAAAAGTAAATCCCTCTTCCAATCCCTCGTAGAAAGCATGCCCCAGAGCGTCTTCAGCAAGGATTTGATGGGACGATTCACCTTCGCCAATCAACGGTATTGCAAGATGGAAGGCAAATCCTTGGCTGAGATTGTCGGTCAGACGGACTTTGACCTGCATCCCCTGGAACTGGCGCGACAGTATCGCGAGGATGACCAGCGCGTGATGGAGTTGGAAGAGGTCCTCGATAGAGTGGAGGTGCATCAGCCCATCGGTGGCGAGCCGTTCTACGTCCAGGTGATCAAAACGCCCATCTACGATGCGGAAGGTCAGGTGATCGGCCTGCTGGGGATGTTCTGGGACATCACCGAGCGCAAGCGGATGGAGCAAGCGTTGCGCGAGCGGGAGGAGCGGCTGCAATTGGCGATGGACGCCGCGGAGCACGGCTTTTGGGACTGGAACATGGACACGAATGAGACCTACTTCAGCCCGCGATATTACACCATGTTGGGCTACGAACCCGTCGAATTGCCCATGGAACTGAGCACTTGGGAGGACTTACTGCATCCAGAGGATAGGCGCGAGGTCGCGCCCAGAATTTTGGAGAAGGCCATGGCTGCCGAGGCGTTTGAGGAAGAATTTAGGATGAGAGCCAAATCGGGGGCGTGGCGGTGGATCCGGGGGCGCGGGAAACCCTTCGAGGTCGATGAGCAGGGCGTCCCCCACCGCGCCGTCGGGACGCACGAGGACATCACCGCGCGCAAGCGCGCGGAGCAGGCCATGCGCGAGAGCGAGGCGCGGTATCGTCAACTCGTGGAGACCTCCCCGGACGCCATCTTGCTCACAGAGCCGAATAGCACAATTCTGATGTGTAATCAGCAAGCTGCTGTGCTCTATGAATGCGAGGATTGCGAGCAGTTGGTGGGGCGGCGCGCCCTCGAATTGGTCGCGCCTGTGGATCACGCGCGCGTTCGCTCCAATTTACAGAGACTCCTCTCCGGAGAGGAGGTCAAGGCGGTTGAGTACACGGTGCAGACGGCGCAGGGAAACGAGATTTTCATTGAATTGCACTCATCCGTTATCAAGGCTACGGATAACCATCCACAGGCCATCATCAGCGTGGCGCGCGATGTCACCGAGCGTCACGAGATGGCGCAGCAACTTCAGCGCCAGGAACGACTCGCGGCAGTGGGCCAGCTCGCCGCCGGCATCGCGCACGATTTTCGCAATATACTCTCCACCATCATTCTTTACGCTCAGTTGCTCTTGCGTAAATCGAATTTGCCGCTGGGGGCGGCGCGCAGTCTTCAGACCATCATCGATGAATCCTACAAAGCGACCGATCTGGTGCAACAGATCTTGGACTTCAGCAGCCGGGCGATGATTAAGCCGCGCGAACTGGATCTCGTGGATCTCATCAAGAAGACGGTCGAGGTGCTGTTGCGCACCCTACCGGAGTCCATTCACCTCGCGCTGGATGCGCCGGATGCAGCTCCTGGGTCTGCGGGATACACAGTAATGGCGGATGAGGGTCGCATTCAGCAGGCGCTGACCAATCTCGCGCTCAACGCCCGCGATGCGATGCCCCAGGGCGGCGAGCTGCGTTTCACGCTCTCCATCATGCGCGTCAAGCGGGGCGAGACGCCGCCGGTAGCGGAGATGTCGCCGGGGCGGTGGATTTGCCTGGCCGTCTCGGATACGGGGACGGGAATGACGGAGGAAGTCCGAGAGCATCTCTTCGAACCGTTTTTCACCACCAAAGAGGTGGGAAAAGGGACGGGGCTGGGCCTGGCGCAGGTGTTCGGCATCGTCCGCCAGCATGAGGGGTACATCGATGTGGCGACCGAACTCGGCGCGGGCACGACCTTCAGCATCTACCTGCCATTCTACCACGAGGCAGACACCGAGGAGCAAGTTCCAGAAGCTTCATCCTTGCCTCAAGGGCGCGGCGAGACAATCCTGCTGGTAGAGGATGAGGTCCGCCTGCGCGAAGCCGGCAAAGCGATGCTGACCTCGCTGGGCTACCGGGTCAAGACCGCCGCGAATGGTCGGGAGGCGTTGACGCTCTGTAAGAAGGCCCAATCCACTTCCTCAACCGAAGATGACGACTTGCACATCGACTTGGTCATCACGGATTTGGTGATGCCCCAGATGGGCGGCAAGGCCCTGATGCACGAACTACGGCGGATGAATTCTCCTCTGAAAGTGCTGGCCATCACCGGCTACGCGCTCCAAGAGGAGGATACGACCTCCTTGCGGAGCATCGGATTCGTGGATATTATTATCAAGCCCTTCGATTTTGAGGAGTTGGCCCAGGTCATCCGCAGCGCACTCGATGAGCCGTCGTCCCAGTAGCTGAAGAGAAAAGAGAAACCAAGATGCGCATCCTGCCGCTGGAATCTGGCATCATCTACGGCCCGCTTTACTCGCGGCGCTTGGATCGCTCGCTGGGCGTCAACCTCCTGCCCACCGATTACAAGCTCTGCTCCTTCGATTGCGTCTATTGCCACTATGGCCGCACGCAGATCAAGACCCTCGCGCCCGCGGGTTATGATTTCCCCAGCGTGCCCCGCGTCTTGAAAGCGATCCAGAAGGCGCTGGGACGCTATCCCAATGTGCCCTACCTCACCTTTTCCGGCAATGGCGAGCCGACGTTGCACCCGCACTTCCCCGAAATCGTCGCGGGGATTCTCCGCCTGCGCCCGATGCTCGCCCCCGATCTCAAGCTGGCGATCTTCTCCAACGCGACGACCCTCACCCGGCCAAAGGTGCGGGAGACGCTCCAGCACTTCGACGCGCCGATTCTAAAGCTGGACGCCGGCGACCCGGCGACCTTCGCCGTTGTGAATCGCCCCGCGCCCGCCATCGAGTTAGCCGATATCATCGCGGGGATGCAGGAGATTCCCAATCTTGTCGTGCAGAGCGTGCTGATCGATAGTGCGGAGGGCGAGGCGAGCAACATTCATCCCACCGCCTTAGAGGCGTGGATCGCAGCGCTGGCCGCCCTCCAACCGCGCCATGTGCAGATCTACAGCACCGACTACCCCGTCCCCGACGAGGGCGTGGAGCGCGTGCCCCCCTATCGGCTTGAAGAAATCGCCGCGCAAGTCCACGAGCGCACCGGCCTGACCATCACCCCCTACTGGCTGTGAAAGCTTGTTCGTAGTTAAGCACGTAACGCAGTGAAGTGCCGTCACCCCGCTAATCCATTCTCCATTTCCCTTCTAATTGCCCAAACGCCGCCTTTTGTTACAATGGAAGCTATGCGTGCTAAACAAAGACCTCACACAACCCATCGCCGCGACCTGTGGCTCCTGATCCCCGTGCTGCTCCTGGCCTTCGCTCTGCGGATCGCGGGGCTGGCGGCCCACAACATCTGGTGGGATGAGGGTATCGGCGTGTGGCTGGCGCGCATGCCCTTTGGGGAGATCATCCAATGGACGGGCGGCGACGTCCATCCCCCGATCTATTATCTGCTGCTGCGCGGATGGCGTCTCCTGGCCGGCGAAGGCGCTTACGTCCTGCGCTTCCCCTCCGCGCTCTTCAGCTTGCTCACCGTCGCTGTCATCTATCGGCTGGGCCGCGAGTTTGACGGCGCCGCCACCGGTCTGCTGGCCGCCCTTCTCCTGGCGCTCTCACGCTTCGCCATCGGCTGGGCGCAGGAGATCCGAATGTACAGCCTGGCCGCGCTCTGGTCCACGGGCGCGCTTTATGCCGCCC
This sequence comes from Anaerolineales bacterium, assembly GCA_046541755.1. Taxonomy (GTDB): domain Bacteria; phylum Chloroflexota; class Anaerolineae; order B4-G1; family SLSP01; genus JAAAOZ01. Next base: position 8,096 of record JBKHCQ010000100.1, read on the forward strand.
TCCGCTGGTGGCGTCGCCCCGATGCGCGCGCTTGGTGGGGTTACGTTGCTACCACGACGGCCAGCCTCCTCACACTTTACCTGACCGCGCCCGTGCCCTTGGTCGCCAATCTGGGCTTCGCCGTCGTCTGGTGGCGCCGGGGTCATCCGCGCCGCTTGCTCACGCGCTGGTTGATGGCGCAGGTCGCCGTTCTCGCGTTCGTCCTCCCCTGGCTGGCCTACGCGCTTCCTCGGATGCACAGTTGGGAGAGCGATAGCAGCTTTTCGCCCGGCTTCTTCGTCAAACTCTACACCGTGATGTTGACCGTCGGCTCGCCCTTAGACTTGGAGCGCTATTGGCCCTGGGCGCTGGCCATCGTCGCCGCGATGGTCGCGGGCTTGATCGCGGCGCGCGCGTTCTGGCGGCGTTCGCCCGCGCAGACCGGCGGCCTCGTGATGTTGCTCTCTGGCCTGCTGCTGCCCGCGCTCTTCGTCTACGTCGTCTCCCTGCCCACGTTTGGATTCCTTTATGCGCGGCCCTTGGCGCCCCGCTATCTCCTGCCGCTCTCCGCCTGTTTCTACGCGCTGTTGGCGTGGGCCATCATCGCGTTGACGCGGGCGTGGCTCTGGGTGGGGCGCGCCGCGCTGGCGTTGGCCGTCGTCGTCGCCGCGAGCGGTCTGTGGAGCTTCTACCCCGGTCGCGCCCGCCGCGATGATTACGCCAGCATCGCGTTGGCGCTCGCGGCGCATCGCCGCCCGGAGGATGCCGTCGTGCTCTACGTGGATCGCGATTGGCCCATCTTCGTCGCGCACTACTCCGGCGAGCGGCGCGATATTGCCTACGGCGCGACTCTAGACGATGCGACGGCGGAGGCGCGCTTGGCGCCGCTGTGGGAGACCTCGGAGGCGCTCTGGCTGGTGACGACGCCCGAGGCGCTCCAGGCCGATCCGCGCCAAGCGGTACCGCGTTGGCTGGACGCGCGCGCCGTCGTTTCCGAGACTGTCATCGCAGGCGAGAACTCGCTCACCTTCTACGCCCGCACCGAAGCGCGCGCCGAACTGCGCGCCGCCGTCACGTCCGAGTTCACGCCGCCGATTCGCCTCGGGCGCGATATGGGCGCGGGCGGTCATCTGGCCGGCGCTGCAATCCCCCTGCCGCGTTATCGCACCGGCGACACACTCCGCCTCTCGCTCTTCTGGTCCCCGCCGCCGGATCGGGATGTGACGGTCGAAATCGCCGGGCCGGTGCAGCGGACGTTTGATCCAGCGCCGCTGACGATTCCCCCGGGCCGTGATCAGAACCTCGCACTCCGGCAACAATTTTCCATTCCCATCGCTCCCGATCTGTCCGGTGGACGGTACCAAGTGACGGCGCGCGTAGGGGACAACAGCTCCGGCGTGACGATCGGCAGCTTCACCGTCATTCAGGGGGCGGCCGGCGCGGAGATCAACGTCACCGAGATCCCCCATCAAGTCGATTATCAGTTCGGCTCGCAGATCCATCTCGTCGGCTATCGGCTATCGGAATCCACCGTAGCGCCGGGCGAGGCGCTGGGATTGACGCTCTACTGGCAAACCGACGCCGTGATCTCCGAACGATATAAGGTCTTCACCCATCTGCTAGGCGCGGTCTATAACGCCGATACCGATAACTTCCTCTGGGGCCAGCAGGATAACGAGCCGGTCAACGGCCAAGCGCCCACCACGCGCTGGCAGCCGGGCGCCATCATCGTCGATCCCTACCGCGTCCCTATCGCCCCCGACGCGCCGCCCGGTCGCTACCGCCTGGAGGTGGGCCTCTATGGTCTCGTCGATGGGCAGCGGTTGCCCGTCTCTGGCGGCTCGCCGGATCAAATTCATAATGACGCCGTCATCTTGACAGAGATCGAAGTTCGCGTACCCTAGGTCAATCTTGCGAAGGTTGGTCGGGGGCGTTCTTCCGGCCTTAGCCTCTTCATTATTCTGATAGGTCTCATCCATTACAAGGAGTCCATAATGTCATCCAAAACGAACTCAGACGCATCTTACAAGAAGATCACAAACGCTTGGTGCCTCTACGACTGGGGCAGCTCGGCCTTCTCCACGACGGGCGAGGCTGCCGTACTCCCCGTCTACTTCAACATCATCACCAAAGGGGTTTTTAAGCCGGCGACGGCGACGGCCTACTGGGGCTACGTCAACGCGCTCTCTTTGCTGGTGGCCGCATTCCTGGCCCCCATCTTGGGCAGCATCGCGGACTACACCGGCGCGAAGAAGAAACTGCTGAGCTTCTTCGCCGGCATCGGCATCATTGCCACGCTCCTAATGGTCTTTATCAATACGGGGGATGGGGTATTGGCGCTGATCCTTTTCTTCTTCGGATCCATCGGTCTCGGCGCTTCCTACATCTTTTATGACTCGCTGCTGCCTCATATTGCCAAAGAAGAGGATAGCGATTACATCTCGTCCAAAGGCTATGCGTTGGGCTATTTAGGCGGTGGTCTGCTGTTAGCCATCAACATCGCGATGAT
>JBKHCQ010000101.1:0-10535 GCA_046541755.1 Anaerolineales bacterium
CCGCCCTCGATGTCGGAGTAGGCCACGCTGGTGGTATCCGTACTCAAGTCCGATATCGCATATCCATTATGATAGATGACGCTGTTGGTGATGCGCAGCGTGCCGGTCATCGTGGGGTTGTAGATCATGCCGCCGTCATTATTCGCAATGGTGACGTTCATCAAGCGCCCGGCGCCGTTGAGGTGGAGGGCCGCGTCGCCGCGATTGTCGGCGAACAGCGTATTGGTCACGGAGAGGGTCATCGCGCGGATGGCGCTCGCGCCGGCCCACTTGGTGTAGTTCTGGGTGAAGATGCTATCCGCGACGCGCAAGGTGTCGCTGGCGCGGATCACGGCGCCCGCGTCGTGATGTTGGTAGGAATCGGCTGCGTTGTGATGGAAGTGACACTTACGAATGTTGACGTCCTGCACTTCAATGTAGACACCGCCCGCGTCTTGGGCATCGCCGCCCGTGATGGTGAGGCCCTCAAGCGCGCTGCCCGCGCTGCCTTCATCCAACGTCACGACCGGCTGGCCCCACCAGCCGCCGTTATCCGCCGTCAGAACGGGATTGTCCCCATATTTCGACCAGGTGACGCCGTCCGGGGAAACCGCATAGCCGCGCTGCCACTTGAAGTCAGAGCCGCCGTAGCCTGCGTACCACATCTGATATTCGCCCTGATCAAAAAGGACGCGCGGCGCGGCGACGTTGACATCGTCCCACTCCCCAGAGACGCCGGTAAAGAACACGGGATTGTCCCCGTATTTATTCCAGTCGATGCCGTTGGTCGAGGTGGCGTAGCCCATCAGCCAGTTCGAGGCGTTTACGTACCACATGTGATACGCGCCGCCATCGAACCAGAGGGCGGGATCGCCGACGCCGTCCATATCCCAGCTCTCGCCGGTTTCCGGCGCGAGCACGGGCGTGGGGTGCTTCGTCCACGTGATGCCGTCCGTCGAGGTCGCATAGCCGATCCCGCTCTTATCCTCGGCCTGATACCACATCCGATAGTCATCAGCGCCGAGTTGGAGGACGAACGGCGCGCTCAGGCCCGACGCATCCCACGCGCCCTCGGTAGCCTCCAGCACCGGCGCGCTCGTATCGACATCCCACGTGATGCCATCGCTGGATTCGCCGTAGTAGATCGCCCCCTCGCCCGCGTACCATAGCTTAAAGGTCGCGCCGTCTTTGAGCACGAAGGGATAGGCAATGTGGCCCCAATGGTCCGTCGTGGTGTAGACGGGGTTGGCGGCGGATTTAGTCCAGTTGCTCCCATCGCTGGATGTGGCCAGGCCGAAGCTATCGTAGGCCAGGTCCCAGCCGTGATACCACATCTTGTACATCCCGCCATCGGAGATAACGGAAGCGCTTTGAATGCCGCTGCCATCCCATTCGCCCCGCACGGTCTGATGCGCGGAGCCATCTAAGATCGTCTGGTAGGTGTGGATATCGCGCGTCCAGCCGGCGGACTCGTAGCCGCCCGCGAGCGTGAGGGGCTTGTAAATCGAGAGGTTTTCCGTGTAAACGCCCTGCGCGATGTAGACCGTCCCGCTCGCTTCCACCATGTCGATGGCGTGGGCGACGGTGCGACAGGGCGCGGCGTTATCGGCGCAGTGATTCTGGCCCTCGTTATCGTCCCCGCTGAGCGCCGAGACGTAGACCTCATCCGTGGCCACAGGCGAATTGCGCCGGATGGTGTCCTGATTGCCGATATTCGCGCCGAAGGCGTCGAGATCCCCGTCGCCGTCCAGATCGCCTAAGACGCTATCGCGGCCATAGTCGGTGCCGGTGATGGATTGCCCGCTATCGATGAAGTGCGCGCTGCCGCCCTTGGTCGCGGCCCAGAATTGCCCCACCATGGGGGAGATCGCGTGCTCGCCGGTGATGTTCCGCGTGCCCGTGGTGACGCTGGCGTCCACGCGCTCGCCGGGGAAGAACTTGCGTTCAGGATCGAAGAAAATCGCGCGGCTGAGGTTGCTCAACTCGTAGGCGCCCTTGAAGCACGGCCTCTGGCTGCCGTGAACCGCGAAGGCGCGGCTGGTCACGGAGGTCAGATCGACCGGCTCATCGAAGGTGAGCGCCAACGTCGCCGGCGCCGGAACACTCAAGGCGTTCGGCGCGGGCGCGGCGTCCTGGGGGAGAGAGGCTAACGGCTGCCATCGCCGCGCCGCCGCCGGCGGCGCTCCGCCCCCGATCATCACATACCAGATCAAGACCGGTCCCATCCCCAAGAAAATTGTCAACAACACGCTCAACTTAGCCTGCCACCGTCCTGCGTCCATGGCTACCTCCGTATCATTTTGATTGACTTGGATGCGACATTTGAAGCAATCAAGAGCGGGGAGGAGAAGACCAAATATGGATCTAGGCGCGTCAATGATGGGATAGAGACGTAGGCCCGATCTACTCTTATTATAAGACAATCTTGGGCAAAGGGTAAGGGGAACGAGGATTGGGAATTTAGAATTTAGAATTGTGGGATAGGGAGTAAGCTGCTTGTGTATCACCAATATCCAGCCTCTAATTTCCAACTTCCAGCCTCGATTTCCCTCTTGACAACCACGCGAAACGGGATTACAATATGTACGTAATGACGTTACACGTAATGAAATTACAGGAAATTTGAAATACAGATAGCCCATTAGGAGGGACAGGATGAACAGGATGAACGAAGAAGCAAAGATTCTCAATGAAGAGGTCCGGGAGACGCCAGAGGCCGAGTCTGAAATCGAGATCGAGATCCAAAAGGTCGAGACAGAGGGCGCGCCGGAGGCTAAGGAGATCGAGGGTGAAGCGCCGGGGGGCAGTAAGAAGCCCGTCTCCGAATCGCTGCGGGATGCGTGGAAGCAGGTGGAGAACTTCGGGCAGACGTTGGGCGCGGCGCTGCAAGATCGCGGTAACGTCGTGACGCTCCGGATCAACGACGAGGCGTTGCATCATTTGGATATGTTAGTCGAGGCGGAGATCACCAACAGCCGCTCGGAGAGCGCCGCCTTCCTTATCAATGAGGGCATCAAGGCCAACCGGCCCCTCTTCGACAGGATCAGCGACATCACCCAGCAGATTATGGAGCTGCGCGAGCAACTCCGCGAGCAAGTCCAGCAGGACATCGTCGAATAGCGAGCGGCTTAGGCCCTGCTCCAAGGGGATCGGCAGACCGCCGACAACACCATAGTCATGGATCTAACGATCCACTCAGAGCAATGAAGTAAAACCTTGCTCCAAGGGGATCGACAGATCCCCGCCAACAGGGACTAAAGACGAATCGACTATCTGACTATCAGACTAAAGTATAAGGAGAGAGCCAATGAACGAAGAGACCATCATCGCAGAAGATGCCGGGGATGTGATCGAGCCAGATCCCGCCCCACGTCCAGAAGAAACAGAAGCGGCGGAGCCTACGCCGGATCATCGCGAGACCGCGCAGGCGTTCCGCGCGGTCTTGGATGAGACCGCCAAGCTCTTCGCGGCGGTGGGGGAGGCGGTCGCCGTCACCGCGCAGGATGTCACCCGCCGCCTAGTGATCCGCGTGGATGACGAGACGCGCCATCACCTAGATCTGCTGGTCCAGTTGGACGCCGTCGAGACCCGCGAGGAGGCCGCGACCTACCTGATGCAGGAGGGCATCAAGGCCCAGCAACCGCTCTTCGAGCAGATCGAGCGCACCAACGAGCGCATCGCCGCCCTCCGCTCAACGCTCAAGACCATCGCCGCCCAACCGCCCGGCTGATAAAAACTTGCGGGCAGCCGGGCAGCCGGGCAGTAAACTACCCGTCTGAAAGCTGAAGTCGGCTCGAAGCCGACTCAATGCCGAGCATCGTCATGTATTTCAGTCGACTTTTTGTGCCCCATAGATCCACCGATCTGTGACAAGCCGACTTTAGCTTCGCCTAAATAGGCATAAGAGCCAAAACATTCAACTCGCAACTTTTCATTTAAGTAAGGAGCCAAAGGACGATGACCACCAAACAAGAAGCCCCTTCCCGCGAGGCGTGGCGGCAGGTCGGCGATCAATTCAAGCAATTGGGGGAGAGCATCGCCGCCGCGTTCCGCACCGCGTGGCAGGATGAGAGCACGCAGCAGTATAAGCAGGAGGTCGAAGAGGGCCTCAATTCTATGGCGGACGCGCTCAATCGCGCCGCCGATGACCTCTCGCAATCCGAGGAGGCGCAGAAGCTCCGCGCGGAGGCGGAGAAAGCGGCCCAATCGATGCGCGAGGCGAGCGGGCGCGCGGCAGAGGAGGCCCGCCCCTGGATGTTGAAGACGCTCAAGCAGCTGAACGACGAACTGAGCGACCTCATCGCCAAGCTGGAGGCCCGCGCCGACCGCCCCAGGCCCGAGGCCCCCGAACCGCCCGGCCCGCCTACGCCGCCGGAAGAATAGGCTGCGAAAGTCCAAACACAGACCCGAAGGGAACTCTCACGAGAACCCTTCGGGTCGTTTTGTTTATGGCGTATTCCGTGTTGCGTATTGCGTAAGGTTGAGCAATACAGGATCGTTACGCAATACGAACTACGCACTACGTTCGCGGGAGCAGGTAGCTCTCCAAAGCTCAAGTAACATCATATCGCACAAGAGCCTGCAATAAAAATCATTACGCAATACGGAATACGCAATACGAACGCATCCAGCCTCCAACCTCTAATTTCCAGCCTCCAGCCGCGCCATCACCTCCCCCGCATCCTCTACCCCCCACCGATACCCCATCTCCGTGCTGAGGGCGCGAGCGCGCTGGGCCTCCTCCCGCGCCCGCGCCAACGCGCGTTCCAGACCCCCCTCAACCCCTCGGTCCCCTTCTCCCCCCGCTGCGAAGGGAGAAGGGGAAGTTTCCCTTCCCCCGCGCGCGGGGGAAGGGCCAGGGATGGGGGTGATAGAGGTCGCCAGATGCGCCCACGCGAGCGCGACGCGGGCGTCGGCCTCGTAGATGCGGTAGCCGCCGCGCGTGGATAGCTCCAGCGCCTCGCGCAGGTCGGCGAAGGCTTGCTCCAGACTTCCGAGGTCTGCCAGACCTCGGAAGTCTAACGTGGCCAGATACCGCCCCCGACCAATGAGGGCTTCGATGAGGACAACGCGGTCGGTGATGGCGCGCGCGATGCGCAGGGCCTCGTCGTAGTGGGCGCGGGCTTCGTCCGCCCCCGGGGACGGGGGCTGGGAGCACCTGTAAATATCGCCCAGGACGTGACAACAACCTCATCGCCTTGCGCCCGCAGATAAATCGCGGGCTAAAAACTCAAGTCGGCTCAAAGCCGACTAAAATGGACGATGATTTCCGGCGTTGAATCGGCTTCCAGCCGACTTCAGCTTTGAGACGGGTAGTTTACTGCCCGGCTACCCGGCTGCCCTCCTCTTCCTCCTTACGCTGCCACTTCAATTGCACCTTGAAGCCCGCCTCACCGCCGGCCTTGGCCAAATAGGCGCCGGCCTCCGCATCCAACTTGAGGCCAAACTCCACGGCGACCTCGTCGGGGCGCTCGCTGAGCTTGATCGCGCGCACGGTCTCCGTCACGCGGTGGGCCATCGCCTGGATGGTGCCCATCGCGCTGTCCAGCGCATATTCGGAGCACTCGGCCAACTTCTCAATCTGCTCCTGCGTCAGATCGCCAAATCGGTTCACCGGACGCACGCCGGGTCGCGGCTCGAATTCGACTAAAATCATGGTCTCGTCATCGCGCATCGTCGTCTCGGTCATTTTCAATCTCCTTTGGGAACAATTTACGCTGATTAATGCCGTATCATCTATTATATGCACATCATTGGGGATTGCCAAAGCGTGAAATCGGGGCCGCTGAAAAAAGTTCTATTTTAACGCACAGGCGCACAGATTTCGCGTTGAGGATGATTACAAAGTCCGTTGCCCTCAAATCTCTCTGGCGTTGCGTCCGCAAAGTTGCCTTTTCCACTCTGAATGGTACACTACTCACGCTATTGTGGATAATTTGGATAGTGAGGTGATCCTATGTCCGAACAAACATTGACTTCCCAGGCCAAGAAACTCCCCTCGAAGCAGGAACTCTATCGCTTTCTGGCGGTCTGGCTGGCTTTCGTGAACACGTGGGCTTTCCTGAGTTGGTTGTACGAGGTGCCGTCTCTCATCCGCCGGCTCAATCTCTGGGATCTCGTCGGCTCGCTGGCCTACACGACGACCTTCGCCCTGGTCGAGTCGTTGGGCATCTTCATCCCCTTCACCCTGCTGGCGCTGCTGATCCCCACCCGCTGGCTGCGCTACGTCACCTTTGCCCTCCACGCCTTGATCATCGCTATGATGGTGCTCTATGTCGGGATCGGCTTCACTCTGGATTCGGGCCAGCAAACGTTGACCTGGGTATTGGGGTTTGTCTCCTTGACGGGGCTGGCCTATATCCTGCGCCGCAAGCCCCGCATCCAGCAGCGTCTGGTCGGTTTGTTGGATCGGCTCGTGGTGTTAGCCACCTTATATCTGATTGTGGATGTCGTCGGAGTTGTGATCGTCGTCATCCGCAACGTGTTCTGAGAGAATATCATGAACGAATTTAGCCGCCGCGATTTTTTGCGCTTGCTGGGCATGTTGCCCTTGCTGACCCTGTCAGGTCGAGGTGTGCAGGCGCTCCCTCTGCCCCAGGATAATTCCGATAATTCTGACCCTCCCAACTTCCTGATTTTGCTCTTCGATGCTTTTGCGGCCCCGCACGCCTCCCTCCACGGCTATCCCCGGCCGACCACGCCGCATCTAGAGCGCCTGGCCGAGCGCGCTACGGTCTTTCATCGCCATTATGCCAACGGCAACTTCACCAATCCCGGCACCGCCTCGCTGCTCACGGGCACGCTTCCCTGGACGCACCGCTCGTTCCAGCCCTATAGCCCGATTCTCAAGACGCTGGAGCACCACAATCTCTTCCGCGCGCTGGCTCCGGAAGCGTATTACACTGTTGGCTACTCCCACAATCTCATCGTTGAGACGTTGATGTATCAATTTCGTCAGGATATCGATCATCTCAAGAAGATTCAGGAGCTGTGCCTCCTGGACTTCCACGTGGCCGATCGACTCTTCTACAAGGATTACGATGTGGCGGTCTGGCGCGAGCGGTCTTGGCGGGCCGGCGAAACGCCACACACGTACCCCTCCTCCGTTCTCCTCTTCTCCTTGAATCACGAACTGTGGCTCCGGCGCAAAGAGAAGTTGGAGGCCGAGTATCGCGATCTCTTCCCGCGTGGGCTGCCCCAACAGCACGACCAAATCTTCCTGATGGAGGACGCCGTCGATTGGCTCATCGCCAACGTTCCCCGCTTTCCCCACCCCTATTTGGCCTACTTTCACTTCACCCCGCCGCATGATCCCTACTGCACGCGCCGCGAGTTCTACGGCATCTTCGATGACGGTTGGGAACCGCCGCGCAAGCCGGAGCATCACTTTTCGACGCGCTACCCGCAGGAATTACTTAATCGATTGCGGATGGAATATGACGAGTATATCGCCTACGTGGATGCGGAGTTCGGGCGGCTCTATGATTTTCTGGAGCAGACGGGGCAGCTCGAGAACACGTACCTTATCGTTACCTCCGATCATGGAGAACTCTTCGAGCGGGGCATCTGGATGCACCTGACCGAAGTGCTCTACGAGCCTCTGATCCACATCCCGCTGATCATCAAGCGCCCGGGGCAGACGCAGCGCGAGGACGTCCACACCCCCACCAGCGCCATCGATGTGCTGCCCACATTGCTGCATCTGGCCGAGCAGCCCATCCCCGATTGGTGCGAGGGCGATGTGCTCCCCACACTGGGCGGCGACATCCCCGCCGACCGCCCCGTCTTTGCTATCGATTCCAAATCCTCCTACAAGCAAGGGCCGCTGACCGCCGCCACCATTGCAATGCTCCAGGGGCGCTACAAGCTGATCTACTACTTCGGCTACCAGGACTTCGATGAGGTCTACGAGCTTTACGATCTGGAGAACGATCCCGAAGAGCTGCGTGATCTCTACGACAGCGAGACCGCCGTGGCGCGGGCGATGCGTCAGACCTTGCTCGCTCGGCTCAATGCCGTTGTGTGAACCTTGGCTTACTGGAGGGTGTTACAATGAGTGAACTTAGTCGCCGTGAATTTCTGCGCTTGTTAGGATTGTTGCCGCTGGTTTCTCTCTCGGGAAAAGTTGCATTGCCCCCGCTCCCTACAGGTTCCAATGATTCGGAGCGGCCCAACTTCATCATTCTGCTCTTCGATAGCCTGGCCGCGCCCAATGTCTCGCTCTACGGCTATCCCCGGCGGACGATGCCGCATCTAGAGCGCCTGGCCGAAGGCGCCACGGTCTTCCATCGGCACTATGCCAATGGCAATTACACCAACCCCGGCACCGCCTCGCTGCTCACCGGCACGCTCCCCTGGACACATCGCTCGCTGTTGATCTTCAGCCCCGTGATCGAAACGCGCGAGGAGCAGAATATCTTCCGCGCGCTGGCCCCGGAGGACTACTACGCCTTCGGCTACTCGCACAACTTGATCGCGGAAGCGCTGATGTACCAGTTCCGTCAGGACATCGATCAGCTCAAAAAGACTCAAGAGCTTTGCCTGTTGGATTTTCACCTCTCCGATCAGCTCTTCTACAAGGATTACGATCTGGCCGCCTGGCGCGAGCGGTCTTGGCGGGCCGGCGAAAAGCCGCATACTTATCCCTCGTCCGCCATTTTCTTCACCTTGAATCATCAACTTTGGCTCCGGCGCAAAGAGAAGTTGGAGGCCGAGTACCGCGATCGCTTCCCGCGCGGGCTGCCGCGACAACACGACCAGATCTTCCTGATGGAAGACGCCGTCGATTGGCTCATCGCCAACACGCCGCGCTTCCCCCGGCCTTATCTGACCTACTTCCACTTCACGCCGCCCCACATCCCCTACTGCACGCGCCGCGAGTTCTATGGCCTCTTCGATGATGGATGGGCGCCGCCGCGCAAGCCGGAGCACCACTTCACAGAAGATTTCTCACAAGAGGAGCTTGATCGGTTGCGGATGGAGTACGACGAGTATATCGCCTACGTGGATGCGGAGCTTTGGCGGCTCTACGAGCATCTGGAGCGCGCGGGCCAGCTCGATAACACCTACCTCATCCTCACCTCCGATCACGGCGAGATGTTCGAGCGCGGCATTTGGATGCACATCACGCCCGTGCTCTACGAGCCTCTGATCCACATCCCGCTGATCATCAAGCGCCCGGGGCAGACGCAGCGCGAGGACGTCCACACCCCCACCAGCGCCATCGATGTGCTGCCCACATTGCTGCATCTGGCCGAGCAGCCCATCCCCGATTGGTGCGAGGGCGATGTGCTCCCCACACTGGGCGGCGACATCCCCGCCGACCGCCCCGTCTTTGCTATCGATTCCAAATCCTCCTACAAGCAAGGGCCGCTGACCGCCGCCACCATTGCAATGCTCCAGGGGCGCTACAAGCTGATCTACTACTTCGGCTACCAGGACTTCGATGAGATCTACGAGCTTTACGATCTGGAGAACGATCCCGAAGAGCTGCATGATCTCTACGACACCGAGACCGCCGTGGCGCAGGCGATGCGTCAGACCTTGCATGCCGCACTGCGGGATGCTAATCAGCGCAACGCCGTGTAACTCGGCTCCGGAGTTTCGCATCATCACAACAACCAGAGGAAAAAGGTCACCGTGACGAGGCTGAGTAGCGTCGTGCTGAAGACGCAAAGCGTAGCGCATGGGGGATCGGCATCGAACTCGGTGGCCAAGACGGAGGCCATCACGGCGGTGGGGAAGGCGTATTCCAGGATGAAGATCCGCCGCGTCATCCCCGCCAGGCCGAAGGCCAGCGCGACGCCCCAGGCGACCACGGGCGAGACGAGCATCCGCCCGACGAGGACGGCGCCCACCTGCGGCAGTTGCTCGACGCGCCAGCCGCGCTCGTAGCCGGCCCGGAGTTGCAGGCCCAGCACGACTAAGAAGACGGGGTTGGCCGCTTGGCTCATCAACTGCACGACGTTGAGCAGCGGCGTCGGCAGCGCGACGCCGCTCAGGTTGAGCGCCAGGCCCACGACGGCGGCGTAGAGCACGGGCATGCGCGCGATCCGCCGGAGCGCAATCCACGGTGTGGCCTGGCCCTGCGCCGCGACGTAGACGCCGATGGTGACCGTCAAGATGGTGGCGATGACTAAATAGAGCGCGGCCATCGGGAGCGCGGGCGCGCCGTACGCGAACTCCAGCACCGGCAGGCCATAGTTTCCAGCGTTGCCCAGGAGCAGCGCCAGCAAGAACGCGCTCCGCGTCGGCGCGGCGAGGCGCAGCCAGCGACTGATCAGCGCGCCCAATCCCCACATCACCAGCGTCGTGACGACGGCCGCGCCGGACATCCGTAGCACCGCATCCCCCTCGAAACGCGAGCGCGAGAGCATATCCAAGACCAGCGCCGGCATAAAGAAATCGAATCCAACGCTGGATAATGTGTGCACGTCTAACTTGAGCCATCGCTGGGAAAGCGCGGCCAAGCCCGCAATCATAAAGACGGGCAGGATGATGTCTAGGAAGATGGTAAGCATGGTGGTTCTCCTTGGGAAATGAGTTTAAGGTTACAA
>JBKHCQ010000102.1:0-10467 GCA_046541755.1 Anaerolineales bacterium
AACTGACGATGTACGAGGTCTCCAAGACGGTCAATTCGCCCCAGAACGATGGGCCGGGCTGCATCAAGCCGATGTGCTAATGCATGGTACAATCGGGCGAGCGGCGCAACTGGCCGGGGTTACGCGCGTCGAGTTCTTGTTAGCGCTTGGTCGCTATCAAGTTTCACCCTTCGCATTGGATGTTGAAACCTTGGCCGAGGATATCGCTAATGCCTGAACGGAGGCCGTGGGTGACGTTATGCCCTTTCCCCATAACGCAAAAAAGCGGGGCGCGTATCAGCGCCCCGCTTTCTCCTGAAAAAATCCTCTTAGATGTCGGCGAGCAGGTTCCAGAAGTGGATCACGGTCTCGATGCCCCGGTGGAAGTTGGGGAGGTGGAATTTCTCATTGGGCGAGTGTAGCCGGTCATCCGGCAGCCCGAATCCCATCAAGACGGTGTTGAGGCCTAGAATCTTCTGGAGATAGGAGACCACGGGGATGGAGCCGCCCTCGCGCACGAAGATGGGGCGCTTTCCGAAGCCTTCGGCGTAGGCTTGAGCCGCAGCCTGCATCTCCGGGATATCGCGCGGCGTGATGGCGCTCTCCCCGCCGTTGAGGTCCTTCACCTCGACGGTGACGGTGGGCGGCGCGATCTCGACCAAGAAATCGCGCACCCGGCGCGTGATCTCCGCCGGGTCTTGGTCGGGCACCAGGCGCATCGAGATCTTCGCGTGGGCCTCGCTGGGCAGGACGGTCTTGGCGCCCGGCTCGATGTAGCCGCCCCAGATGCCATTCACGTCCAACGTGGGCCGGGCCGAGGTGCGCTCGATGATGGTGTAGGTCGGCTCTCCCCAGTCGGTGGGCGCGCCGGCCTCCTCCAGCCAGGCCTCGCGATCGAAGGGGATTTTGGCAAGTTCCGCGCGCTCGTCCTCGCTCAGCGCGCGCACCTGATTGTAGAAACCGGGCACCGTGATGTGCCCTTCCGCATCCTGCATCTGGCTGATCATTCGGCATAGGGCGTTGATGGGATTCTCGACCGCGCCGCCGTAGATGCCGGAGTGGAGATCGTAGGATGGGCCGGTGACCTGCACCTCGATGTAGGCGAGGCCGCGCAGCGCGTAGACGATGGAGGGCGTGTCTTTGCCCAGGATGTGCGTGTCGGAGATGACGGCGATGTCGGCGGCCAGCAGGTCGCGATGGGCCTCCATAAAAGGCGCGAGGCTCACGCTGCCGATTTCCTCTTCGCCCTCGAAGAGGCATTTGAGGTTGACGGGCGGTGCGCCGGCTGTCGCTTTGAAGGCCTCGGCGGCCTTGACGTGGACGAACAACTGCCCTTTATCGTCCGAGGCGCCGCGCGCAAAGATGTCGTCGCTGATGATGGTCGGCTCGAAGGGCGGGGTGTCCCACAGCTCGAGCGGATCGGGCGGCTGGACATCGTAGTGGCCGTAGATCAGGACGGTGGGCGCGTCCGGGCCGGCGGCCATCCACTCGGCATAGACGACGGGATGGCGCGGCGTGGCCATGACCTCGGCGGTGGGAAATCCGGCGGCCAGCAGGTGATCTCGCAGCCAGGCGGCCGCCTCCGCGATGTGCTCCTTGTGCTCCGGCTGCGTGCTGATGCTGGGAATGCTCAGGAATTCTTCGAGTTCTGTGACAAATTTTTCGTGTTCTTCACGCGCGTAGGTGAGGGGCTTCATTTGTGTGTACCTCCGATTGCGTAAGATTTGTGGATAAGGTGTGCTTCCGGGGGAAGTTTTCAAATTACATAACGAGTTTGCGCAGATACCAACGTCCCGATGCCACTTCTTGCACCTCCTGCGCCAACTCCCCCGCCGTTGCGTAGCGATCCCCCGGCGCTTTGGCCATTGCCTTGCGGATGATCTCGCCCCAGGCCGATTGGAGATCTGGACGGATCTTGGTGAGATCAGGGACTGGTTTCTCGACATGGGCTTGCACGCGGAGCGTGGTTGTCTCACCGGGGAAGGCCACTTCATCCGCCAGCACGCGATAGAGCAACGCGCCCAAACCGTAGATGTCGGCGCGCCCGTCCACCTCCTCGCCTCGGACTTGCTCTGGACTCATATACTCCGGCGTGCCGACGAGCCAACTTTCGTCATCGGCGCCGGTCCGCGCCAACAGCTTGGCAAGCCCAAAATCCGAGAGATAGGCTTTCTCGTCGCTATCGAAGAGGACGTTGGAGGGTTTGACGTCGCGATGGATGATGCCGCTGGTGTGCGCAGCGTCCAATCCTGCCGCCACGCGACCGATGATGGTCGCTATGGTTGATAGGGGAATCTGCGCTTCTTGTAGTCGATTCTCCAGCGAGCCGCCAGCCATATAGCGCATCACGATATAGGGTTGCGCGCCGTGCCAGCCGAAATCGAAGACCGGCACGATGCACTCGTGCTCCAGCGCGGCGATGACCTCCGCTTCACGCTGGAAATACTCCCGAAACATCTCGTCGGTCGTCCATTGATAGGCCAGCACTTTGATGGCGACGTGGCGTCTGACGTAGGGATCGTGAGCCGCATAGACCACGGCCATTCCACCTTCTCCCAACTCCCTCTCAACTTCGTATCGACCGATGGTTGTCATAGTAATGTCCTTTTGTGCTTCCCTCGGGAAGTCCCTGGGATTGCAGGGCTTTTTGGTATGTCTTTCAGTATATCGCAAGTGATGAAAAAACAAAGTGGGGGATATCTGGTTAATTTTATGAGCAGGCCAAGGTGCAACGCACTTGAACTACAGGAAAGCGCCGTTTCATGCCGTATATGTCTGCGACAAGCCCAAAAGTGCGTTGCACTTCACAAGACGGGTCTTTTGGATTTTGCCGGGTAACCCCTACAGCAGACCTAAAAGCAGCGCAGATGTGCGTGTTTGTGGGGATCACAGACCTTTTTTACGTCGTTACTAGGTTGCGGATGGGGATAGTATGATTGCACCCGGCGAATTCCTGAAGAGCCCACAAGACTAAACGACTCCCCGGACGAGAATGGCATTTGGCGTGGAAGGTAGAGAAAAATTGACCAAGTGAATAAATGATGCTATCATAAGGTTGGAATTAAGACTTTTTGTTGTTATAAATTTTCAGATTATGGTATAATAAATTCTATGAAGCCACAAGAGATTGTCGAAAATCTAAAGCAAGTCCCGCTATTTAAGGATCTCACCGATGAGCGAGGGAAGCTGGAGCTTTACCGGTTAGCGAAGCTCGTCGAAGAGCGGACGTATCGACGCGGGGAATGGCTATTCCAGCAGGGTGAGAGTTCAGATCGCCTCTTCATCGTCTTGGACGGGCGAGTGCGATTGACCCGCATCGACCGGGATGGGGTCACGCACCAGGTCGGTGATTTGACCGCCGGCAGTTGGGTGGGGGTGACCGGGCTGTTGGTCGGCGATTTTCACGATGCGACCGCGTTGGCGGTCGCAGAAACGCGCGTGTTCTTCCTGCGCCGCGAGGATTTTAAGGAGACCGTCGCGGAGCAACCTTATCTCCGTCGCCATCTGAACATCCCCGGTGAAATCGAGCGCCGTCAAGATCTCCCAGATTTCGATTGGCTGCACGATGACGAGTGGGTCGTCTTCGCGGTGCATAGGCACTGGTCGCGCCTGCTTCGGCAGACGGTGCCGCCGCTTCTTCTCTTGTTTCTGCTGTTGCCCGTCTTCTACGCGCTGGCCACAACGCCCGGTTTAGCCTTGACCATCGGCGCGGTGGTGATGGCCGTCCCGATTTTGGCGTTGATCCTGCTGCTGGGTTGGGAGTATTGGGACTGGCGTAATGATTACTTTATCCTGACAACTCAGCGCGTCATCCACGTTGAACGGGTGTGGCCCTTCTTGGAGAACTTTGAGGAGACCTATCTGGACAATGTGGAGGATATCTACGAGGTGCGGTCTGGCCTGCCCGCCAACCTATTGAACTACGGCGATTTGGTGCTCCAGACAGCTGGTGAGACGGTGCAAGTCGATATGTCGCGTGTGCCCAACTCCTCCCGTCTGCGCGAGATGATCTTCCGTCAGATGGAGCGCTGGCAGGCGTTATCGGTGTTACAAACGCAAGGCGCCATTCGACGCTCGCTGGTGCAACGGCTCGAAACGGGTGAATTGCCCCCGCCGACGTCACAGGATCGGGAGCCTGAGCCTGCTTCGCGCCCGAATCTCCTTCATGTGATGGTGAGCGCTTTTTTGGACTATCTCTTCCCACCGGCGTGGTCGGTCAGTGAAGATGGCAAGAGCGTCGTGTGGCGGCGCTTCTGGGTGCCGGGATTTTTCCGTTATCTACGTGTTTTTCTGCCCCTGGCGCTCCTGACGATTGGCGGCACGCTCTATTTTATGACCAATCTGCGCGACCCAGAAGGATTATGGCTCTTCTTCCTGTGGTTATTTGTGGAAGCGTTATTATTCGGAGGTCTGTTGTGGTTCGTCGAAGATTGGCGTAACGATTATTTCCAATTGACGCCGAATCGAATTGTGTTGGTTGAACAAAAACCCTTGTTGTTGCAATCCAGCCGTAAAGACACTCTGTTAGGTAATATCCAGAATATCAGTTTTGTGATTCCCAGTATTCCGGCGCGCCTGCTAGATTATGGCCACGTGATGTTGGAGACGGCCGGCCCGATGGGAAAATTTGAACTTAAATGGCTGCGCCATCCTCAAAAAGTTCAAACCAAAATCTCGGAACATCAGTTGATCTATAATCAACAACGGCAAGCGTCCGAGATGCAACGTCGTCAAGATGAGTTGTTGAATTGGTTCGTGACCTATGACCGGATGCGCTCGGATGAGTTTTCCTCCGGCTCCGGTGAGGCCTCTGTTGCGACGCAGAGTTGATGGATTTGAATAGGGGAGGTTTGAGTACCTATGGCCGCGCGTGAGGTAATAACGATTGGAGATCCTCGGCTGCGTCAGTCCTCGGATGAAATCATCGAGGTGACGCCGGAGATCGAGCAGTTGATCGATGATATGATCGAGACGATGCACGAAGAGGACGGCATAGGATTGGCCGCCGTCCAGGTGGGCGAGATGCAGCGCATCATCTTAGTTGAACTGCCAGAGGATCTGGGAGGATCAGACGAAGAGGATGATGAAATCGAGCCGCTGCCCGGAGCGGGTCAGCTTTACGTTGTGCTGAATCCCCGGATTGTGCGCGAGTCGCGGGAAACCGAGATCGGCATCGAAGGCTGTCTTTCGGTTCCGGGCTATGTCGGCGAGGTCGAGCGCGCCGTGCAGGTGACGGTGCGGGGCCGCGATCGTCATGGGAAGAAGTTTCGCCTGCGTCCCCGGGGATTATTGGCCCGCGTCTTCCAGCACGAGATCGATCATTGTAATGGCGTCTTATACGTCGATAAGCTGACGGATATGGATAGAATGTGGGCTGTGGAAGAAGGTACGGAGGAAGAGGTCGAAGCGACCCAAGAGATGTCCACGCAGTCAATGACGTGACAACATGACGTTTATTTTCTAATTGTGTGGCCCCCCAACTATTGGGGGGCTAATCTATGTAAGGAGGTAGTTTGTGGTAACCGAAGCACAAGTTTTGGATGCGTTAAGCAATGTGATGGACCCTGAGCTGCACCGCGATATTGTGGAGCTGGGGATGGTGCGTGAGATCGAGATCGATGGGCGCGACATCCAGGCGACCATCGCCTTGACGGTGCCGACCTGCCCGCTGCGCGATAAAATCGCCGGCGACGCGGCCGCGGCCATCGATGCGCTGGCGGATGATCTGAACGTCGAAATCATCCTGACCTCGATGACGGAGGAGGAGAAGAACCGCTTGCGCGAGAAGTTGCAGCAGGGTCAGTCGCGCACGCAGGAATCGAACTTCCCCGCCGCGCAGCTCAATCGCGTGCGCACCGTGATCACCGTGATGAGCGGCAAGGGCGGCGTGGGCAAGTCCACCGTCGCCGCGATGATGGCCGTGGGCCTGCGCCGCAAGGGATTGCGCGTCGGCGTGTTGGATTCGGACATCACCGGCCCCAGTATCCCCACGCTCTTCGGCGCGTCCGATGCGCCGACGATGTCGCCGCTGGGCATTATGCCGCCCACGACGTCCACGGGCATCAAGGTGATGTCGATCAATCTGATGTTGGAGGACAAGGAGCAGGCGGTGATCTGGCGCGGGCCGCTCATCGCCGGCGCGATCAAGCAGTTCTGGAACGACGTCTTCTGGGGCGATCTCGACACGCTCATCGTCGATATGCCGCCCGGCACCTCCGACGCGGCGCTGACCGTGATGCAGGGGCTGCCGGTGACGGGTATCGTCCTGGTCACCTCGCCGCAGGAGTTGGCCGAGATGGTTGTCCGCAAGGCGGCGCACATGGCCGATCACATGCAGATCCCCCTGGTCGGCATCGTCGAGAACATGAGCTACTTCGTCTGTCCCCACTGCGGCGAGAAATCGGAGCTGTTCGGCGTGGGTAACTCCGAGGAGATGGCGGCGTCCTTCGATACGCGCTTCTTGGGCCACGTGGGCTTAGATCCCGACATGGCCCGGCTCGGCGACGCCGGCGAGATCGAAGCCTACGAGAATGAAGAAATCGTCTCGATGGTGGAGACGCTGGCGGAGATTATCGCCTCGGCGCCGGAACCGGAGTTCAACAAACCCAGCTAACATTTGCGACGCTGGTTAATCCTAATGAGATGAAAATGAGATGAAATGAGATGAGATGAAATGAGACCGAGGGCTTTTGGCCCTCGGTCTTTTGTTTTACGGCGTGATTGTCAATTTCTGGAGGGTGACGCCGTCATCGATGGGCTGGCCGCTGGAATCGATCACAGCGACGGACGTGACCTCCGGATAGCGGTACATTCCCATCCGCCAGTGATAACCGCCCGGCGGCGCATCCGGCGGGATGTGGATGACAAAGCGGCTGAGGACAATGTCGTTGATCTGCCAATACTGCGTCGGGAATCCGGCGTGATCGTCCTGGGCATAAAGTTGCCCGGCCTCGTCCAGTAATTGCGCCGTCAGGTGATAGCGTTGGCCGGCAGGCGGCGGGCCTTGCAACCACCACGCCAGCCATAAGGTGACCCCATCGCCCGGCGCGGCGGCGCGGGGCGCATCGTACGCGGCGAAGACCACGTGGTTGGCGAAGGGAATCCCCCCGGCCAGGGGCGACATCTCCGCCAGGACAACGTCGCGATCCCCGGCGAAGTGATACACGCGATAGCGGCCCCCATCGGCCAGCGGGAGATCGGGGCCGCTGGTGACAGGCGCTGTCTGGCGCAGCCGTTGTAAGGGCGTGAAGGTCGCGGGCGCCGTCTGCGGGCCGAGCAGGTAGACCACATCACTGGCCTCGGGGATCGGCAGCGTCGCCTGCCCGGCGGCGAAGCGGTGCGGATGGCCGAAGAGCAGCGCATCGAAGACCGTGGGCGTCTCCGCGAGGAATGGGTGGGGCGGCGCTGCGGTGAGGACGATGACCTCCGCGCCAGGATAGGCGTGGCGCACCGTTTGGACGGCGGCGCGCGGATAGCGGAGCGGGATGCCGTGCCCGCCCGTCGTCGGGTGGGTGATCATCGAATGGCGCAGTTGCGCTGTGATGGCGATCTGCCAGAAGCTCCAAAGCGTCAGAATGAGCAGAACGCCGCGCCACAGCAACGTCGGCGCCGAGTTTTTGGGGAATCGGCGGCTGAGCCAATCGCGGCCCGCGACGAGTAGCATAGCGATCAGCAAGAATTGGACGGGGTAGAGCAGCAGGAAGTAGTGGGGCTGGGTGACGGCGCTGGGTCGGAGTTGGAAAAGGATCGGCAGGCCGAACCAGAGCAACAACAGGGTAGCGCTGCGCCGCTCTGAGGATGTAGCGCCGCGTAGCGCACGGCCCGCCGCCAGCATCGCCCCGCCGATCACCAGGGCGGCGATCACGGTATTTCCCCACCAGAGATTGGGGAGCGCGGCGCGGAACTGCTCGTGATAAGCGCCCACTTGGCCTTCGATGCCTGCGCTGCCGCTGAGCTGGAACGGATAGCGCACAGCATCCCACGAAAACGCCCCGCCCTCTCCGGCGTAGCCCCTCAGCCCGCGCAGATTTTGCCAATCGTGCTGGGCATCGTGGAGGACATAGGGCGCGAGCGCCAGCGCAAAGATCCCGGCGCCCAGCACGAGCGCGCGGATCGAGACCTGATCGCGATAGAGCAGGATCGCCAGCCCCAGCACGGGGATGAAGATGATCCCGCCGAGGTGGAGACCGATGAGGGCGGCCAGTGCGGCAAAGGCGGCGCTGAGCATCCGGCGGCGGCCTTGAATCAGTGCGGCGGCCAGCGCTCCGAAGAAGCCCAGTGTGACCAAAGGCAGGTTCTGGCTCCAGATTTTCCGCGCGTAGAGCACGGCCCAGGGATTGACGGCGAAGAGCAGGGCGGCGATCAGGCCCACATCGGCCCCGAAGTAAGTCGCCCCGAAGATGTAGCACGCGAATACGGCCAGGCTGTTAAGCAGCGTGGTAAACAGAATCGCGGCGACGGGGTCGTTCCAGAGGCGGAGGGGGAGGGCCATCAGATAGAGGTTGAGCGGGAGGTGGGCTGTGCCGACGGAGGCGCCCGCGCCGCTGGCCGGGCGATCCCCTTCGTAGGCGATGGCCTGCGCACGTCGAACCACGCCCGCCTCATCGAGCTTGAACTCGGTCAGCGTGGGCTGGCTCATGCGCAATCCAAAGGCCAGCGCCAGGATGAGGCCCAGAAGGATTTTGGCGTAGCGCGGATGTTTGATTTTGTCTGCTTGGTTGGTCATAGATGATCCTTTTCGGGTGCTGTTGCCGAAAAACTATAGTGTATCTGGCAGATTTGTCAATCAGCACAGAGCAGTTGGCAAGGTGGTATGGCCCGGCTCATTCTGCTTTGAAGGAGGAAATTCGCCGTGAACTTTTGCATATTCCTCAGCTCCCACTATAATTAAAGGAAGGATAACGGCTCTGTTTAAATTTTGTCGGACAACTCTCCGGATAACCCTAAAAACAGCGCGGATGTGCACGCTTATGGGAATCACAGACCTTTTTTGCGTCATTGCTGGGTGGCGGGTGGGCGGCGCAATAGCGCTTGACGATTGCACCCGGCGAATTCCCGAAGAACCAGGATCATGTTGAGATCGCGATCTCAGCATCCTCACTTCAATTCTTAATTCTAAATTCTTAATCTGATTTCTTTTCAAGGAGGCTCCTCATGCTCAGCTTTATGAAAGATGTGTTGGCGGTGATTATGGGCGGCGGCGCCGGCTCGCGACTCTATCCCCTGACGAAGCTGCGGGCGAAGCCGGCGGTGCCGTTGGCCGGGCACTATCGTTTGATCGACATTCCCATCAGCAACTGCATCCATTCCGGGCTGAATCGTATCTTTGCGCTCACCCAATTTAATTCCGTCTCGCTGCATCGGCACATCACGCGCACCTACCAATTTGATAATTTCTCCGGCGGATGGGTGCGGATTTTGGCGGCGGAGCAGACCCCGGTCAGCAAAGCGTGGTATCAGGGCACGGCGGACGCGCTGCGCAAGCAGTTGTTCCAGATCCAGGTGCCGGAGCCGCGCGACGTGCTGATCTTATCTGGGGATCATCTCTATCGGATGGATTACTCGGAGTTCGTGCGCTTCCACGGCGTGCACGAGGCGGATATTACCGTCGCGGTCAAACCCGTCAACGCCGAGGATGCGACGCGCTTCGGTATTCTCCAGGCGGATGATGAGGGTCGCATCCACAGCTTCCACGAGAAGCCCTCGGCGGATCAACTGAAGGGCTTGGAGAGTTTGGAGGGGGCGTGCCCCTACATGGGATCGACCGGCATCTATGTCTTCCGCACCAAGACGCTGATTGAAACCCTGCGCAAGGAGAGCGGCTCCGACTTTGGCAGGCACATCATCCCCAACGCGATTGAGCAGGGGATGTGCGTCTTCGCCTATCCCTTTGGCGGATACTGGGAGGACATCGGAACGATTAAGGCTTTCTACGATGTGAATCTCGCCCTGGCAGGGCCGAAGCCGCCTTTCGATTTCTTCGCCGCCGAGTGGCCGATCTACACCCGCGCGCGTTACCTGCCCGGCAGTCGCGTCATGGATTCGACCCTGACGCGGGTCTTTATGGCGCCGGGCTGCATCATGAACAAGGCCGCCATCACCGATTGCGTCATCGGCCTGCGCAGCATCGTCAAGAGCGGGGCGCACCTCCATCGCGTCGTGATGATGGGCGCGGACTACTACGAGACCGACGCGCAAAAAAAGGAAAATCAGCGCCTGGGCCTGCCCGATATGGGCGTGGGGCCGGGCAGCGTGATCGAGAACGCGATTTTGGACAAAAACGTGCGCATCGGGCGCAACGTCGTCATCCGCGACCACGCGCGCATGGAAGACGAGGAGACCGACAGTTACGTCGTCCGCGATGGCATCGTCGTCATGCCCAAAGGCGCCGTCATCCCCGATCGCACCGTGATTTAAGGCCTCCGCGCGCTCGGTGCAACATAAAAGCGTCCTCTGATCGAGCTTCAGAGGACGCTTTTGGTTGGGTGT
>JBKHCQ010000103.1:0-10457 GCA_046541755.1 Anaerolineales bacterium
ACAGAATTCAAAGAAGAAGAATTTACGACGCAATTCAACGGCAAAGTCGTGCTGCGGATCTTGAGCCAGGTCAAGCCCTACTGGCTGTGGGTCGTGGGCTTTATGGTGATGATCGCCGGCACGTCAATCTTGGATGCTTACTTCACCTACTTGGGCAAGCAGATCATCGACCTGGGCATTGTGCCTGGCGATCAAGCTCTCTTAATCCGCCTGATTCGCCGCTATGGGATGTTGGCCGTGCTCCAGGCGGGCACCGTCTTCGGATTCATCTACCTGGCGGGTGTGCTGGGCCATCGCGTCCAGTACGACCTGCGCCGCAAGCTCTTCAATCACCTGCAAGCGCTCTCCTTCTCCTACTTCGATAAGACGCCCGTGGGCTGGATTATGTCGCGCGTGACCTCCGACTCGGAGCGGATCGCGCACCTGGTCACCTGGGGCCTGGTCGATATCACCTGGGCGCTCTCCAATATCATCACCTCCGTCGCCTTTATGGCCGCCATCAACAGGCGCCTGGCGTTGATCGTCTGTCTCATCATCCCTGTGATGGGCGCGGTGGCGTTCTGGTTCAAGCAGCGGATCTTGGTGCAGTACCGCGAGGTGCGCAAACTGAATTCCGAGATCACCGGCGCGTACAACGAGAACATCAGCGGCGTGCGCGTGATCAAGGCTTTAGTCCGCGAGGAGAAAAATCTGGCGGAGTTCGGCGAGAAGACCTCGACGATGTACCACGCGGCCTATCGCGCGGCGTGGTTATCGGCGCTCTTCCTGCCCCTCGTCCAGTTAATCGGCGCCTTTGGCGTCGGCGCGGTGGTGTGGTATGGCGGCCTGCAGATTCAGTCGGATACGATCACCATCGGCGGCATCCAGGCCTTCCTCTCCTACCTGGTCTTTATTATGTGGCCGATCCAGGATCTGGCGCGGGTGTACGCCGAGATGCAGCGCTCCGTCGCCTCCGCCGAGCGGATCTTCTCCCTGATCGATGCGGAGCCGGATGTGGTTGACTGTGAGGACGCCATCGATCCGGGCTTTATCGAGGGGGAGATTACCTTCGATCACGTGGGCTTCCGCTATCAAGCGACGGACGGGAAATCGGAGGAGGGGCAGCAGGTGTTGGAGGATTTCAACCTGCACATCGAACCCGGCGAGCGCATCGCGCTGGTCGGGCCGACGGGTGGGGGCAAGTCCACCATCGTCAATCTGATCTGCCGCTTCTACGAGCCGACGTCGGGCGAGATTCGCATCGATGGCCGCGACTACACGGAGCTAACGCAGCACGCCATTCAATCGCGGATTGGCATGGTGTTGCAGTCGCCGCATCTCTTCTCCGGCACGATTCGCGAGAACATCGCCTACGGGCGGTTGGACGCTGCCGAGGAGGAAATCGAGGCGGCGGCGCGGATGGCGCACGCGCACGAGTTCATCACCGAGTTGGAGAACGGCTATGATGAGGAGGTGGGCGAGGGCGGCAATTTGCTCTCCGTGGGCCAGAAGCAGCTCATCAGCATCGCCCGCGCCGTCCTGGCCGATCCCGACATCCTGATTATGGACGAGGCGACCAGTTCGGTGGATACGCTCACCGAGGCGTTGATCCAGCGCGGCATGGCGGCGGTGATGCAGGGGCGCACGAGTGTGGTGATCGCGCACCGGCTCTCCACCATCAAGCACGCGGATCGCATCTTAGTCATCCAGGCGGGCCGGATTATGGAGCAAGGCTCGCACAGCGAGTTGATTCGCGCCCGTGGGCACTATTACGACCTCTACACGCGCCAGTTCCGCCGCGACCGCGAGCAGATCTACGGCGTCTATCAGGAGTTCGCGCCGGCGGGGGCGTAGGGCAACGAAGCGGCAAAGCAGCAAAGCAGCAAAGCAACAAAGCAACAAATGAGTGGGGCGTGTCTGTATAAACTAGGCGCGCCCCATTTTTGTTTGTAGTCAGGCACGCAATGGAATGCTAATGAAGTGGAGTGCCGTATCCACGAGATTTTCGAGATTTTCTATAAGAGGCAATAGGGGTATACTTGATATACGGCTAAGAGATACGATCCTACTTGAGGAGGTAGATATGGACACAACAATGACAGCGGTGGAAATGACAGGGACAATTGATAAGCATCGACAACTTCAATTAGATGACCTACTTCCCGTCCCTGGCCCGATGCGTGTGCGTGTTATTGTTTTGTATCCGTCCGGCGATGAGCCTAGCGAGTCAGAATGGTTGCGCGCCGCTGCTCGTAATCCGGCGTTTGCTTTTTTGAATGATTCGGAAGAGGACATTTATTCCTTAAAAGATGGTGTGCCTTTCCATGATGAGAGTGACGAGCATGACGACAAAGTATAAGGTGATTCTTGTCCCTTTTCCATTTGACGATCTTTCTAGCAGTAAGGTTCGTCCGGCAGTATGCTTGACTGAGCCAATTGGGCCGGATGATCACGTAGTTCTTGCCTTCATCACCAGCCATATATCAGATCAACCATTGACTACTGATCTCGTCATTGATTCTACTGATCCCGATTTTGTCTTGACGGGGTTGCATGTCTCGTCGATGCTCCGGTTACATCGTTTGATGACGGTTACCACAGCTTTGATCCGTCGGGAATTAGGGCAGCTACCATCTCGGCATCGAGTCCAAGTGGATAATCGGCTTCAGAAGTTGTTCGGGTTGTAAAGCATAAGAGGTTCTACGTCCGTGACGGGGAGAAACGGTGCTGGTCTTCAGAAATGTCCCCGCCCAAGTCTGTGCTAATTGCGGCGAGGCCTATGTTTCTGAGGAGGTTACGGCGCAATTATTGGCAGAAGCCGGGGAAGCCGTACAAGCCAGAGTCCAGGTAGATGTACGCGAGTTAGCGCCATCCCCGGCCTGAATCCCTACGACTCCTGGCTCAACCGCTTGTAGAGCGCCAAAGTGCGCGGCGAGGGGGCCACGTCCAATTCCTCGCGGAGCCGCTCCTCGCAGCGCCGATAGGTGCGCAGCAGTTGCGCGCGATTGCCCAGTCGCGCGTAGGCGGTCATCATCAAGCGATAGGCCTGCTCCCAGCAATCATCGTAGGCCAGGATGGCCTGACAGACCTCGATGGCCTCCGACCACTGCGCGCGCTCGATCAGGGCGCGCGCTAATTGATCCGCCGCCCCCACGTAGAGCGAGCGCAGGCGCGCCCGCTCCTCGCTGCACCAATCCTCGAAGGGATACTCCTGGAGATAATCGCCCGCGTAGAGGGCCAGCGCCTCGCGATAGCGCTTGATCCCGGTCGCCGGCGCGGCCTCGATCTGCGCATCCCCGGCGGCGACCGCGCGCTCGAAGACATCCACATCCAACCAGAGATCGGCCTCTGGGCGCAGGCCGTAGAGGCTGCCATCACGTTGGACGTAAGCAGAAGGCGCGCCGCGCTTGCGATCAGGTTCCAACGCCTTGTAGAGCGTACTCAGCGCCACCTTGAAATCCCGCAGCGCGGTTTCCTGATCGAGGCCGGGCCAGAGCATTTCCGCGATCTGCTCGCGGTCGAGCATCGCGTCGCGGTAGGTGATCAGCAGCAGGAAGAGGAGGCGCGCGTTCTCCCGATGCCAATCCTGCGCCTCGATCTCGTTTTCCTTGATCGAAGCGCCGCGCCAGGCCTGGAAGCTGCCCAGCGTCCGCACGCGGAGCTGATAGCCGGGATGGTATTGGAGCTGCGCGAGGCCGAGATCGGCCAGGCGTTGCTTGGCGTACTGCGGCGCGCGCCGCTGATCCCGCGCGTAGAGGAGCAGGGGCGTCAACCGGCGCGGATCGGGCGGGCCAAGGAGCGTCGCGCGCGTGAAGAGATAGTCGTAGCGATGCTCGCGCGCGTGGTGCAGCAGATCCTCCAGCCCGCGCGCCAGGCGCGTCGTGTCGTCGGTCTCCAGCCAGAGCAGGCATTGCCAGAGCCGCGCGACCGCTTGCCCGTAGGTGTCGCCGCACTCGTGGAAGCCGTTCCGCGCGCGGATGAGATGGGCGGCGGCCTTCTCGTACTGCCCCGCGATCATATAGCCCGCGCCCAGCGAGACCAAAATCAAGTTGGCGATCCACTCATCGCCGGCCGCGCGCGCCAACGCCAGGCCCCGCTCCGCCGCCCGCTCCGCCGCGTCGATGGCGCCGCGAAAGCCGTGCGCGCGACACAGACCCCAGTAAGCCTCCACTTTGAGGCGCGGCACGGCCAACGTCTCACTCTGGCGGATCGCGTCGCGATAACAGCGACAGGCCTCGGCGTAACCGCGCTCCGCATCGCGCAGCAGCCAGGCGTGCCCCAGCCGCATCTTTCCCACGGCGGTGATGAAGGGCGACGCGAGCGCTTCCCCGCGCTTGGCGCCCTCGATGGCGCGGTGGTAGGCGGCCTCCCCCTCGCCCTGGAAGACCAAGATCAGCGCCAGCAGCAGCAGCGTCTCGCGGTGGGCGCGCGGGCGCAGCACGGGATCTTGGCGCTCGGCCTGTGCGCGCTTCTCCAACACGTGCCGCGCCTGATCCAACTGGCCCGTGCGCAACATCACGCGGACGGCTAACTCTGCCTGGCCCGGCCCCTCGGCGCGGAGCGCTTGCGCCTCTGCCTGGAAGGCCTCCGCTTCCGCCGGATGGCCCAAGTTCAGGCGATTCTCGGCCATCAGTTCCAGGAGGCGGGCTTGCGCCTCGCGATCCGCCTGCCCGTCGGAGAGGCGCAGGGCCTCGCTGAGCAGATCCTCCGCCTGGCTGGGATTCACCGTGTCCAAGTAGATGCGGGCCTGACCGCGCAGCGCCTGGCCGATGGCGCGCTGATCGCCTTGGGCGCGGGCCTGTTGCTCCGCCTGCCGATACCAGCCGAGCGCCTCGTCGAAGCGGCTGTGGAGCCGGGCGATGTCGCCCAGATAGGTGAGGAGTTGGGGCGCGCTCTGGAGGACCTCCGGCGCGAGCGCGTTGATCCAGCCGGACAAGGTGTCCAAGCGACCCGCGCGCACCAGTTGGCGTCCGCGCGCGGCCAAGATCGCGGCGGCGTCCTCGTAGGCGGCGGCCTCCAGCAGGTGATAGATCGTCTCCTCCGGCTGATCGTGGCGCTGGCAGCAGGCGGCCGCCTTGCGGTGGGTCTGGCGGGCGAAGTGAGAGCTTTGCTGGCGGCGCAGGAATTCGCGGAAGAGGTGATGATAGCGCAGGTGTTCGGCGCCCGCATCGACGAGGAAGAGGTCGCTGTCCATCAGATCGCGGAGCACGGCGGCGCTGTCATCGCTATCGCGCAGGCAATCGCAGAGCGGCGCCGTCATCTCGCGGAGCACAGCGGTGGTAAGCAAGAAGTCCTGGATCGCCTGCGGCTGTTGATCCAAGATCTCCTGAGCTAAGTAGGCGAAGAGGTGCTCCGTGGGGCCGATGAGCGGTTGAGACTCTTTGTCGCCGCCGTCCTGGAGGCGGCGGAGTGCTTGTTGGACATCAGAGATGGCGCCGCTGTGCAGGCCCTGCCAGACCAGTTGGAGCGCGATGGCCCATCCCTCCGTCTCGGCGGCGATTTGGGTGATCGTGGCGGGCGGCAGTTCGATCCCGTAGCGCTCGCGGAAGAGCGCGGTGATCTCCGCCGGCGTGAAGGCCAGCGTCTTCTGCCCGATTTCTAAGACGGCGCCCTTGACGCGCCAGGTGAGCAGCGAGGGCAGTTTGAGGGACCGCCGGGTGGCGAGGATGATGTGGAGATGGGCCGGCGCGTACTCGATGAAGCGATTCAAGATGCTCAACAGCTCGGCGCCCCGGCGCAACTCGTGGGCGTCGTCCAATATCAGGAGGGTGGGGGCGGCGAGGTGCGCGGCCAGCTCGTTGATGAGCAGATTGACGAAGGCCGTCCAGGGGAGATGGTGGTTGCTGTCCAGATCGTCCAGCACGGCGAGCGGTGTGTCGGAGATGGCGGGGAGGCGCTCGCGAAAGCCGGCGAAGAGATGGAGCAGGAAGACGAGCGGGTCGGCGTCTTCTTCGCTGAGGTGATACCAGACGAGGGAATGCTCGCTTTCTGTCAGGGAGGCTAGGGCGGTGCTCTTCCCGTAGCCGGCGCCGGCCTGGACGATGGTCAAGCGGTAGTCGAGTGCTTCTAAGAGGCGCTGGCTGAGGCGCGGGCGCGGCAGGATGCGCTTATGGATCCGGGGCGGCGTCAGCTTCGTGCGGATAATCAGGTTGTGAGGATGCACTAAACTCTCCCGGCTCAACCGCTATCGAGGGCGGCGGCGTTCGTGGCTGACGCTTCCCGCAAGGGGCAGGCGGGCGAATCGATGGTTGGCAGGCGGACGGTGAAGGTGGTTCCCACATCCACTTCACTTTGGACGTCGATGGCGCCGCCGTGGATCTCGACGATGCTCTTGACCAGCGCCAGCCCCAGTCCAGTCCCCCCGTAGCGGCGGTTCGAACTGCCATCCACCTGATAGAAGCGCTTGAAGATCAGATGGAGTTGATTCTGGGGGATGCCGATGCCGGTATCCTCGACCTCCAAGATGACGGTTTGTGGTTCGGTTTTCAGGCGGAGGGTGATTTGGCCGCCGGCGGGCGTGAATTTGAGCGCGTTGCCGATGAGATTATCTACTGTGCGGCGGATGCTGGTCGGGTCGCCGGCGATGTGGGGGACGTCGCCGGCGATGTTGGCGTGCAAGGAGAGTTCCGCCCGATTGGCCGAGGCCTGATAATCTGGCAGCATATCGCGCACGAGGGCGGCAAGGTTCAGGGGCTTGAGCGGCGGCGGCTGGGTTTCGGTCTCCAAAATGGCGTTGATGTCATCGATGAGGGCCGAGAGCATCTGAAGGCGGCGGCTGATGATTTCGACGGGCTTTTCTTGCATCGGCTGCAACTCGCCCAGGTCGCCCATTTCCAACAGCTCGGCGTAGCCCCGGGCGATGGCCAATGGCGTGCGCAGCTCGTGCGAGACGTTCTGGATGAACTCGTCCTTGAGGCGATCTAGCTCGCGTTGTTGCTCCAGGGCTTGCGATAGTATCTGCGCGCGCTGTTCCTCTTTCTCGAAGAGCCGCGCGTTTTCCATGGCGATGGCGGCCTGGGCCGCGAAGGCCGAGGCCAGGCGCGCGTGTTCCTCGGTGTAGAAGCTCTCCTCGTATTTGTCCAACGCGATCATGCCCAACAGGCGGTCACCCAAAATTAGGGGGACGCCCAGCCAGGAGCGGGGTGTGGTGGGGGTCGGGGCCTCGCTGTTTGCGATATGATACTTTTGGGGCGCGTTATCCAAGATGAGCGGCTCCTCGGTTTCGATGACCTGGCGGTTGGGTGTCTCTTCGCTCCGCAGATCGAATTTGGTGGAGAGGATGGCCTCGATGTTGCGGAAGCCGCGCCCGCCGATGATGGCCAGGTGATCGCCCTGCAATTGCTGGACGGAGGCGCTATCGTAGGGCACGACCTTTTGCAACTCGGTGAGGATCGTCTCGAGCACTTGACGCAGATCCAACGTGGCGCTCATCGCTTGGGCGACGGCGAAGAGGGTCTCGGCCTCGCGCCGCCGCTGCGCTTCCGCCTCGAAGAGTTGCGCGTTGACCACGGCGTTGACGCATTGTTGCGCCAGCGCCTGGATGAACGCGATCTCCTCCGGCGTGAAGTGGCGCGGCGTGCGGTGCCAGAGCACGATGCCGCCGATGACTTCGCCGGTGCGCAGCATCGGCACGGCGAGCACGGCGCGAATCTCTTCTATCGCGTAGAGGTTCTGGAGCGGGGACGTCGGTTCTTGGGCCAGGTCGGAGATGGGGGTCGCTTGCCGGTCGGCGACGGCGCGCCCGATGACGCCCGCGCCGGCGCGGATGCCTTGCGTTTCGATGGCCTGGAGAAAGCGTTTGCTGACGCCATAGCCCGCCGCGATGTAGAGTTTGTCGGAGGATTGGAAGGTGAAGACGCCGCCCGCGTCGGATTGGGAGAGCTTGGCGGCATGGCGCGCGATGGAGCGAAAGACCTGCTTGAGATTGGGCACGGACATAATCTCGCGGCTGACGCGGGTGATGGCCGCCAGCTCGTTGGCCCGCCGTTGGAGATTGGCGTTGAGGAGCGTCTGGGCTACGATGTCGGCGATTTGGCCGGCGAAGGTGATCTCATCGGGGTACCAATCGCGGGGCGCGTCGAGGTGCTTGTGACGCACGACGCCGACGACTTGGCCGTGCAGGCGGATGGGCGCATCCAAGGTGGCGCCGTTGCGATGCGCGTCCCCATCATCGCGCATTAGCTCTGCTGTGCGGGGATCGCGGCGCGCGTCGCGGGCATCGATGACCCGCTGGTGTTGGAGCGCGCGATGATAGCGGGGATATTGGGCGATATCTATCGGCGGTGTGTCGTCTTCCGGCGTTTGATCTTCAGAACTGAAGGTCGCGATCCGCCGTAATTGGGTGCGCTCCGGCGAGAATTCCCAGATGCTGACGCGCGTGATGTCCAGCGTCTCGGCGGCGGATTGGGCGATGGAGTGGAGAGCTGTTTGTAATTGCGCTCCGGCCAGCGCCGGATGCTTGGCCAACTGGGTGAGTGTGTGATGCTGGCGCTGCATCCGGGCGATTTGCAGGCTCTTTTCCGCCTCCGCGTGCTTCCGGTCGGTGATGTCCTCCCCGGTGGCCACGCAGTGGGTGATCTGGCCGTCGGGATCGTGGATGAAAGATATAGACAGGGAAATCCAGTAAGATTCTCCACTTGCTTTCCAGTTTTGCAGCTCGCCCTTCCACTCTCTTCCGGTGCGGATCGCCTGTTCTAATTCATAGACCGTTTCCAGGTCGGCGCTTCTGGCGTGAAGTTGATGAAGTTCATGCCCGATAGCCACTTCTCGTGGATAGCCGGTCATCTCTGTGAATTGGGGATTGGTATATTCGACGATGCCTTGGGGATCGGTGATGATGATGGCGACCGGGTTTTGCTCGACCGCCCGCGAGAGGCGGCGAATTTGCTCTTCGGCCTGGCGGCGCTCCTGGCGGATCTGGGCCTCGGCCAGCTCGCGCTCGACCGCCGGGACGAGGCGCGCGAGCTTATCCTTCATCACATAATCGTGCGCGCCCGCTTTCATCGCGGCGACCGCCTCCTCCTCGCCAATCGCGCCGGAGACGATGATGAAGGGCAGATCCAATCCTGTCTCCTGGAGGAGTTTCAGAGCCTGCCGTCCGCTGAACTTTGGCATAGAGTAATCGGAGATGATCAGATTCCAATCGTCTTGGGCGAGTGCGGCGCGCATCCCCTCCGGGGTGTCCACCTGCTCATAGGTGAGATCGTAGCCGCCGTGCCGGAGCACGCGCGCGATGAGCAGAGCATCATTCTCGGAGTCCTCGATCAGCAGAGCTTTGAGTGGTGTTTTGGTTGTCATAGCAGCATCCTATTTAGGCGGCATTTGATTGAGATTGAGCCAATAGCTGCTCAGTTGTTGCACGATTTCGGTGAAGGCTTGGAAATCGACCGGCTTGCGGATGTAGCTGTTGGCGCCCAGGCGATAGCTGGTGAGGATATCGCGGTGCTCGCTGGAGGTGGTGAGTACGACGATGGGCAGCGAGGCGGTGCGCTCATTTGCCCTGATCCGCTGTAAGATCTCCAGCCCATCGATTTTGGGAAGTTTCAAATCCAACAGTACCAGGGCTAACTCATCCAATCGGCTCTGAATGGGGCTGTCCTCGGCAAAGAGATAGTTCAAGGCCTCGACGCCATCGCGGACGACGACGATATCGGCCTGACCGGTGGCATAACTCTTCTCCAACGCCCGCATCATCAGCCACTCATCGTCGGGATTATCCTCAACCAATAATATAATGGGATTCGACATTAGCATTTCCTTAAGCAAACTATGAGCAAAGTGTAAGCAAACTGCGAGCAAATCGTGAGAAACTTGATACGAATCTAAACGGTTATACTTTGTCAAGGGCGCATTTACAAGTTGGGGGAGGACAGACTTCGGAAGTCTCGAATACTGCTCTGCCTATCAAATTATGCCGAGAGGAGCAATTTTGAAGCCCTGCGCACATCGTTCTCGTAGACTTCCGAAGTCTGACGCTCGTGCTCCCCCAAGTTTTGCATACGCCCCTTTGTCAATGCTGAGGCGGTCCTTGGTTCAAGACGAGCCAATAGAGGCCCAGTTGTTGGACGGCCTGGGTAAATTGTCTAAAATCGACCGGTTTGCGGATGTAGCTGTTGGCCCCCAGGTTATAGCTTTGGGCGATATCGCGCTCTTGATCCGAGGTGGTCAACACCACGACGGGCAACAACTTGGTGCGTTCCTCGGATCGGAGGCGGCGGAGCACTTCCAAGCCATCTAACTTGGGGAGATGCAGATCTAAGAGAATCAACTCCGGCATCTCCGGCTTGCGATTGGCATAGTCGCCCGTAGCGAAGAGATAGTCCAAGGCTTCGGCGCCATCGCGCGTGATGATAACTTTGTTGGCGATTTTACTCTTCTTGAGCGCGCGCAGCGTCAACAATTCGTCGTCGGGGTTATCTTCCACCAGTAAGATGATCTTTTGATGCATAATAGCTCCTTTTGAAATTGCGAATTGCGAA
>JBKHCQ010000104.1:0-10421 GCA_046541755.1 Anaerolineales bacterium
GCGTTGGCGCTGCTCGTGGTGTTGGTCTTGATGGCCCGATTCCCAGCAGCGACGGAGTCCTTCGCGCGCGCGATCCTGGAGCGCTTGCCCCTGGGCGATCCAGAGCGCTGGCTCGCGCCGCTGCGCGACATCTTAGAGGGATTGCAAGCGCTGCGCTCCCCGCGCAAGGGCCTCGGCCTGCTGGGCTTCTCGGCGGCGATCTGGGGGATGGTCGTGGTCTATTACATCGTGCTGCAACGCGCGCTCCTCTTCGAGGCGATGCCGCCCGCCCCGCTGCTGACCGCGTTGACCGTCACCTGGGCCACCGCGCTGGGGATGGCCGTCCCCAGCCAGGGCGGCATCGGCGGCTATCACGCGGCCGCCCGCTGGGCCTTGTCGCTCTTCGGCGTGGGTGGCGCCCTGGCCGCGACCTATGGCCTGCTCGCCCACGCGATTTCCTATCTCTTAGGCGTGATCATGGGCGCTATTGCCCTGATGGTCTGGGGCATTTCGATTCGCGATCTCAGGGTGAAGAGTCAAGCGGTGGTTGAAAAGGAAACTGCCAACCCTTGCGAAGGTTAATCGAGGATCTTCTGAGCAGGTTATCTTCCGCTTCGCAATTATGTTTGGATTTTGAGATTATCATGGAACCTTCGCAAGGTTGCATAGGGAGAGTAACATGCATTATCTGATCACGGGCGGCGCGGGATTCATCGGCTCCAACTATGCCCATCGATTGATGGATCGCGGCGAGCGGGTGACGATCTACGATAATCTCTCCCGCCCCGGCGCGGCGAAGAACCTGGCGTGGCTGCGCTCGACCCGCGATGCGGCGCGCTTCGATTTTGTGGCGGGCGACGTGCGCGACGCCGCGTTGCTCACGGCGACGGCCCGCGACGCGGACGTGATTGTCCATCTGGCCTCGCAGGTCGCCGTCACGACCTCGGTGGCGCATCCGCGCCTGGATTTCGAGACCAACGCGCTCGGCACGTTCAACGTGCTGGAGGCGGCGCGCTTCAGCCAAAAGACGCCCATCGTGCTCTACGCCTCCACCAACAAGGTCTACGGCGGGATGGCGTCGCTGGTCATTGAAGAACGGGCGACCCGCTACGCTTATCGCGACTATCCACACGGCATCTCGGAGGATTACCCGCTGGACTTTCACTCGCCCTACGGGTGCTCGAAGGGCGCCGGCGATCAGTACGCGCGCGATTACGCGCGTATCTACGACCTGCCGACGGTCGTCTTCCGCCAAAGTTGCATCTACGGGCCGCGCCAGTTTGGCGTGGAGGATCAGGGGTGGGTGGCGTGGTTCATCATCGCCGCCGTGCTGGGCCGCCCGATCACGATCTACGGTGACGGCAAGCAGGTGCGCGATTTGCTCTACGTCGAGGATCTGCTGGATGCTTACGACGCCGCCGTCGCGAAGGTCGATCAGGCGGCGGGGCGCGTCTATAATGTCGGCGGCGGCCCGCAGAACCAGCTCTCCGTCTGGGCCGAGTTCCAGCCGCTGCTGGAAGAGCTGCTCGGCCGCCCGATCCCCGTCGCGCGCGGCCCCTGGCGTCCCGGCGACCAGCGCATCTACGTCTCCGACATTCGCCAGGCGGCGAAAGATCTGGACTGGCGCCCGCGCATCAGCGTGGAAGAGGGCATCGCCCGCCTCTACCGGTGGGTCGTCGCGCACCAATCACTGTTTGAATAGCTCGCGGGAGGGACAACGATGAAGTATCCTCACATACCATCCTTGCGCCTACAAGGGTATCGGCCCTTTCAAGACTTCCAGGCAGATTTTTCTCTGCTGGATGTCATCGTCGGCGCGAACGGCTCAGGAAAATCAAGCTTGTTCGAGTTTTTGAAGTTCCTGCGCGATGGTATGCACCAGGTGATCCCGCCGGAAATTGTCGCCGGATCGGTCGGGCAACAGATCTTTCATCGCCCTGGCCCGGATCGTATTGGATGGCGCATAGTGGTGGATCTGGGGCCACGTGGCCCCTTGGTCTACCAAGGCGAGGTGCGCGGCCCCATTGGTCAGACGCGCGTCAGCTTTGAGCGGGCGTGGACGCTGGAGCCGGCCCATAATTTGATGGATATTCGCGAGCGCTCCGGCGCGATTCAAGATGCTGATGGGAAGTTGGCAGAGCAAGAGCTTAATCTTCGCAAGCCTAATCAACTGGCGCTCGGCGTGATGACCAATCCGGCCTTCTCTATGCTTTACAATCTGCGCGAGTTTATCGCCGGATGGCGATTCTATAGCGCCTTTCATATCAATCATCAGAAAATTCGACAATCCGTGCCGGTGGAGCAGGAACCGCTTTTGCATGAGGATGGCGGAAATTTGAGCGCCGTGCTCTTTCATTTGATGACGGAGCATGCGCAGGTCTTTGATGACTTAAAAACCTACCTGCGCTTAGCAGTTCCTGGATTCCAAAATTTGACGGTGAAGGCGCGCGGCGGTCCCGGTGAGGTCATCGCCTTTTGGCAGGAGCGCGGCGTCGATGATGAACTCAGCTTGGCCGATCTCTCCGATGGCATTTTGCGATTTCTGTGTTGGACTACGCTAAGCCTGATGCCGCAACCGCCGACGCTCTTGTGCATCGATGAGCCGGCGCAGGGCATTCACCCCCGGGTCTTGCCCATTTTGGCCGGCCTGTTTCAGGATGCGAGCGAGCGCACGCAAGTGTTATTGGGAACGCACGCCTCTTACTTCCTGCTTCAATTTGATCTCGAACATCTGGCCGTGATGCGCAAGCGGGAGGGCGAGAGTGAATACATCAAGCCCCAGGATTCCGAGGCCCTTCGTGCTAATTTGGAAGCCTTTGGCCGCGAAGAGATCGAGATGATGCACCGCAGCGATGAGTTGGAGGCGTTGCTGTGAAGCCCCGCAGCGTCATTGTCTATGTCGAAGGGCCGAGCGATCAATTCGCGATGGAGGAGTTGTTGGCAAGATTGTTGGATCAACTTCTGACGAGCGGTGTGCGCGTGAAGTTTGTGCCCCTTGAGGGCAAGAAGCCGTTGATGGTAAAGGTACCGCAAAAGGCTGTGAATATCTTGCCTTATCAGCCGGATAGCATCGTCGTTGCTTTGCCCGATCTTTATCCGCCGAACGTCGGCGGCGAACATCGTACAGTAGCGGAATTGCGAGAAGTCTTGCGAGCTGAGTTTCTTCGATGGTTGGCTCGCAAGGGAATTGAAGATCGGCGCATTGCATCGCGGTTCAAGGTCTTCTGTTTCAAACATGATTTGGAGGCCCTGCTGTTAGCGGCGAAACCACAATTGGCCGAGCGGCTGGGGCGGGAGAGCATCCCTTGCACGTGGATCACGCCCGTTGAGGATCAAAATCATCATCAGCCGCCTAAGCGCGTTGTCGAGCAGCTCTTTCAGGAGCACGAAGAACGTTACCGCGATACCATCGATGCCCCTCTGATTTTGGGCGCTGTGAACTACCCCGATATTGTCCGCGCGTGCCCAGAGTGTTTTGGGCCGTTTGTGGATTTTTTGCACTCTTTGCAATCATAATTATCTATTGGATGAAAATATGTCACGTGTTACGCTATACGATTTAGAATCCACGGAGTTACTATGCGTGTTTTGATTGTCCTGACCTACTATCGACCGCACACCAGCGGATTGACCATCTATGCCGAGCGGCTGGCGCGGGGATTGGCCCGGCGCGGCCACGAGGCGACGATTCTCACCTCGCATTACAAGCGCAGTCTGCCCTATAAGGAGCAACTGGATGGCGTGCAGGTGGTGCGCGTCCCCGTGCTCCTCCGCATCAGCAAGGGCGTGATTATGCCGACGTTTGGGTTCCAGGCGTGGAAGTGGGTCAACTGGGCCGACGTCATCAGCCTGCACCTGCCCCAGTTCGACGCGGCGGGCGTGGCGCTGCGCGGTCGATTGCTGCGCAAGCCCACGGTTCTCACCTACCACTGCGATCTCAAATTGCCGTCTGGCTTCTTCAACAGCGTCGTCAACCAGGTGGTGCGCGGGATGAATGACCTGGCGGGGCGTTTCAGCCATCGCGTCGTCGCCTATACCGAGGACTTCGCGACGCACTCGCCCTACTTACAGCGCTTCGCGGACAAGCGCGTGATCATCCCGCCGCCGGTGGAGCTGCCGGAGATGACCGATTCGGGCATCGCGGCCTTCAAAAAAATGTACAACCCGCAGGATCGCCGCCCCGTCATCGGGATGGCGGCCCGGCTCGCCGCCGAGAAGGGGGTGGGGGTGTTGTTGGAGGCGTTCCCCCAGGTGCTGGAGCGCTATCCCCAGGCGCACATCCTCTTCGCCGGCCAATATCGCGACGTCCTGGCCGAGGGCGCCTACGCCGATGAGGTATTGCCCATGATCCGCCGCTACGAGCAGCAGGGGCAATGGACCTTCTTGGGCGTGTTAGATCCGGTGCAGATGGCGGCCTTCTATCCCAATTTGGATCTGTTAGTCGTGCCGAGCTTGAACTCCACCGAATCGTTTGGCCTGGTGCAGGTTGAGGCGATGTTGTGCGGTACGCCGTGCGTCGCCAGCGATTTGCCCGGCGTCCGCCAGCCGATCCTCCAAACGGGCATGGGCGAAATCGCGCCGATTGGCGATCCGGCGGGCTTGGCCGAGGCGATGCTCCAGGTGCTGGATCATCAAGAGCGCTACATTCGCCCGCGCGTGGAGATCGCGGCGCGCTTCTCGACGGAGAAGACGGTGGACGAATACGAAGCGTTGTTTGAGCGGTTGAAGGCTATTTGAAGGTTAATCACCTATTTCAAGAGGAGGCTAGTATGGCACAGATTTTTGTCGATACAGCAGAGATCGCGGATATTGAGGAGGCGGTAGGGTGGGGCGTGGTCGATGGCGTGACCACCAACCCGTCGTTGATGTTCCGTGCGGGGACGGCGAATCGCAAGGAGCAGACGCTCAAGATTGAAGCGATGGTCAAAGGCTCGGTCAGCGCCGAGGTCATCAGCACCGACGCGGAGGGGATGATCGAGGAGGCGCGGGAGATTCTCTCCTGGTCGGATAACGTCTACGTCAAGATCCCCGCCATCCCCGAGGGGCTGAAGGCGATGCACGAGATTTCCCAGTGGCCGAACGGGCGCATCAACGCAACGCTCATCTTCTCCGCGAACCAGGCGTTCCTGGCGGCGAAAGCCGGCGCGGATTATGCCTCGATTTTCATCGGGCGCTTGGATGACGCCGGCCTGGACGGGATGGAGGTTGTGCGCGAGACGCGCCAGGTCTTCGATAATTACGGCCTGGAGTGCCTTGTGCTGGCGGCCAGCATTCGTCACACCGCGCACGTCACCCAGGCGTTGCTCGCCGGCGCGGACATCATCACGATGCCGTTCCGCGTCCTCAAGAAGATGATCCACAGCCCGTTCACGGACGCGGGGCTGAAGAAGTTCCTAGACGATTGGGCGCAGATCAGCCAGGCGTAATTGTAGGTCGGAATGGTATTCCGATTATGCCGGATTATCCATCCGACCTACTTCGCGTGGATCTGGCGATCCACTTGGAGCGTAGAGTAGAGATGAAGGAGAGTCCCACATGACAGATGAAGAGCGGCGTCGCGGCCCCGATGAGGACGAATCGCGCCCCGAAGGAGAAGGAGAAGGAGGAGGAGAAAAAGGAGAAGGTGATGCGGGCGGCGTCACGCGTCGCCTTTCGCGGGAGGAGCTTGAACAGGCTGCGGCGAAAAAGCAGCCGCCGTCGCCCCCGCCGCCGGTGAGGGAAAGCGGCGGCGTCACGCGCCGTCTCTCACGCGAGGAGATCGAGGCGGCCGCGGCGGAGTCATTCCAGCGCATTCGACTGCCCAGGGCCTCGGACGAGAAGCCGCGATATGAACCGCCGAAGCACGAGCCGTCGCCGCCTGAAGAAGCGACGCGCCGCATTCCCCGCCGGCCGGTACCACCTCCGGACGAATCGCCCATCCGACCCGCGCCGTCTCGACCCTCCGTACCGCGCTCCGAGGAAGCCACGCGCCGCATCCCGCCCCCGCCACAGCCGCCGCGCCATGAAATGCCGACGCAGCGGGTGTCGCCCGCGCGCGTCTCGCCGGATCGCGGCGCCGCGCCCCGGCGGGATCAAGCGCCGACCCAGCGCCTCGCTCCTTCGCGTCCCATCCCCCCGCCGCCTTCTCAACCGCCGGGCGGGCCGCCAAGCTCCCAGAAAGAACAGCCCTCCTCATCCCGCCGCCCCGCCTGGGCCTCGTGGCTGTTGGGCCTGACGCTGGGCGGCGTCTTCCTCTTCTTCATCGCGCTGCTGGCGGCCATCACGGGCTACATTATATTGGCGGCGCAGTTGCCGCCCGTCGAGGAACTGCGCGCGCGCGAGCCGGACTTCGCCAGCAGCCGGATCTACGACCGCAACGACCACCTGCTCTATGAGATTGCCGATCCCACAACAGGGAAGCGCACCTACGTGCGCATCGATGACATCGCCCGGAACCTGCAAATCGCCGCTGTGGCGACCGAGGATCGCAACTTCTACACGCACGGCGGCTTCGATCCCATCGCGATTGCGCGCGCCATCTTCTACGCCCTGCAGGAGCGCGAGGTTGTCTCCGGCGCCAGCACCATCACCCAGCAGGTGGCGCGCAACATCCTGCTGGAGCCGGAGGAGCGCGCGGAGGTCTCCGTGAATCGCAAGATCAAGGAGATCGTCCTGGCGGCGGAGTTGACACGCC
The DNA here is from genome assembly GCA_046541755.1 of Anaerolineales bacterium. Classification (GTDB taxonomy): domain Bacteria; phylum Chloroflexota; class Anaerolineae; order B4-G1; family SLSP01; genus JAAAOZ01. The sequence continues at coordinate 6,653 of JBKHCQ010000104.1, forward strand.
GTTATAGCAAGGACGAGATCTTGGAGATTTATCTGAACAACAATAACTACGGGAACCGCGCCTACGGCGTGGACGCGGCGGCCCGCACCTACTTCGGCGCCCGCGCCTCGAATCTCACGCTGGGCCAGGCGGCCTTCTTGGCCGGATTGCCCCAGGCGCCCACGTTCTACGATCCCTACAGCGGCGGGCGGGATGCGGCGCTCAAGCGCCAGAAGGTCGTGCTGGGGTTGATGGTCGAGGATGGTTACATTACGCAGGAGGAGGCGGATGAGGCCGCCGCTGAGATGGAAGCCTACGAGTTCCCGGCGATCTACACGGATCGTATCCCAGCGCCGCACTTTGTCTTCTACGTCCGGCATCAATTGGAGGCGGCCCTGGGGCCGGAGGCGCTCTACAAAGGCTCCGGCCTGCGCATCCACACGACGTTAGATCCGCGCTTGCAGCGCATCGCCGAGGAGGAGGTGGCCGCTGGCGTGGCCAACTTGGCCGGGCGCGAGGTCGAGAACGGCGCGTTGGTCGCCATCGAGCCGGCGAGCGGCCATATTCTGGCGCTGGTCGGCAGCGTGGATTTCTATAATGAAGAGATCGGCGGGCAGGTCAACATCGTCAATCGCTGCCGGCAGCCCGGATCCGCCATCAAGCCGTTGACCTATTTGGCGGCTTTCGAGCAGGGTTGGACGCCCGCGACCATCGTCTGGGATGTGCCAACGACTTATACCGACACGGCGGGCAACATCTACGAGCCGACCAACTACGACGGCCAATTTCGAGGGCCGACGTCCATTCGCACCGCGCTGGCGAACTCGCTCAACGTCCCGGCGGTCAAGGCGCTGGAGTACGTCACCGTGCCGGGGCTGCTGGAGATGGCCGACCGCCTGGGCGCGACCTCGCTCGTCTCCCCGCAGTTGGAATGCCCCGACTATCCCTACGATGCGCGCCCGCTCTATGGTCTCGCGCTCACGCTGGGCGGCGGCGAGATGAAGCTGCTGGAGTTGACCGGCGCCTACGCGACCTTCGCCAACGGCGGCCTGCGGATGCCGACGACGCCCATCCTGTGGGTCGAGAATAACGAGGGCGAGGTGTTGATCGACAATCGCGATCTGCAGGGCGAGCGCGTCGTCCGCTCGGAGGAGGCCTATCTGCTCTCCCACATCCTCTCCGATGCCGAGGCGCGCTGCCTGGTCTTCGCCTGTCCCAGCATCCTAGAGCTGCCGGATCGGCCGGCGGCGGCCAAGACCGGCACGACCAACGACAATCGCGACGCCTGGACGATGGGCTACACGCCCGACATCGCGGCCGGCGTGTGGGTGGGGAACAACGACAATCGTCAGATGGCCGGGGTTGGGGGATCGATCGGGGCCGGCCCCATCTGGCGCGCGTTTATGCAGCGCGCGCACGAAGGGATGCCCGCGCGGTCATTCCCGCGTCCGGCCGGCATCGTCGAGCAGGAAGTCTGCGCGCTCTCCGGCGTGAAGCCCGCGTCGCCCTGTCCGGAAAAGCGCCGCGAAATCTTCGCCTTCGATAATCCGCCACCGTCCTCCGAGCAGGATTGGCTCCAACTGGTCGATATCGACGCGAACAGCGGCCTGCGAGCCAACCAATTCTGTCAGGATAACGTCCGCACGCAAGTGATGGTCGTGCTGGAGCACGTGGATGATCCCGGCGGCAAGGATTGGCTGAAGCGGTGGGCCGCCGAGCGGAATTACCCCATCGCGCCGGAGGCGTACTGCACCGAGGACGAGGGCGCGCCGGAGATCGAGATCACCGCGCCGGCGCCGGGTGAGGAGGTGTACGAGTTGGCAACGATCAGCGGCACGGTGATGATGGAGGATTTTGAACGCTACGAACTCTACTACGGCGTGGGCCGCGATCCCCAAGGGTGGGGCTGGATCAGCGGGCCGCACAAGGCGCCGGTGCGGGAGGGGCTGTTGGGCCGGTGGCAGATTCCGTCCGATACGGCGTTGGGCGTCTATACGTTGCGCGTCGTCGCCTACAACCAGCGCGGCGCGCAGTTCGAGGCGCGCACCACCGTGCAGGTCGTCGGCCCCACGCCGACGCCCTCGCCAACGGCCACTATGACGCCCGAAGCGACGGAGACATCAGAGAGTACCGCGACGCCGGAAGCGACGCCAACATCCGAAGTCTCTCCGACCTTCACCCCGACCCCTTCGCCGCTCCCGACCACGCCGACGCCGACGCCGACGCCGCCGCCCGCGACCGAGTCACCGCCCACACCGACGCGAGAATCGCCTGGCACGCCGACGCCCACGCCGACGCCCACGCCCACGCCGGAGGCCATGATCACGCCGACGGTCACGCCGGGCGAGGAGTGATATTGTCTTAGAAAATATTTGACATGCTCTTTAACCGTGATATGATAATGGGGAATTTTCTTGTAAATTAAGCATCACAAAGGGGGAGAACCATCAGCGAGAAAAGGTATCGCGCCAATCAAGACATCCGCGCTAGGGAGGTCCGAGTCATCAATGCCGACGGGGACAATTTAGGAATCAAGTCCAGACGTGAAGCGCTGGAATTGGCGAGAGAAGCCGGTCTAGATCTGGTCGAAGTCGCGCCCAATGCCGACCCGCCCGTGACGCGGGTCATGGACTTCGGCAAGTTCCTCTATCAACAATCGAAGAAGGAACGAGAAGCCCGTAAATCCCAGAAGCAAGTCGACGTCAAAGAGATTCGCCTGCGTCCCAAGACGACAGATCATCATTTACAGTTTAAGATCAAGAATGCCCGTAGCTGGCTGGAAAATGGCAACAAAGTCAAGGTGCGGGTGCGATTTCGGGGGCGAGAGATCACCTATCCAGAGGTCGCATTGGCGCGCTTGCACAGTATCGCGGAGGAGCTTTCGGATGTCGCCGCCGTGGAGATGGCCCCCAAATTAGATGGGCGTACCATGTTGATGGTATTGACGCCACATAAATAGGAATTGGAAACGTAGTTTTAAGTAGGTTTAAGTAGGTTTAAGTGGGTTTAAGTAGGTTTAAGGAAAGGAAAAGATTATGCCAAAGATAAAGACACATCAAGCAACAGCGAAGAGATTCCGGCGCACGAAGGGCGGTAAGGGCAAGTTGGTGCGGACGAAGCAGGGCAAGAGTCACCTGCGCCGCAAGAAATCCAAGCGTGCTCGCGCCAAATTCGATGAGATGCTCCTGGTGGAAAACGTTGGTACGCGCGCGCGCGTTCAGCGTTTAGCTCCTTATTTGCACGAAAAGTAAAAAAGTCATTCGAGGTGTATAGTGAGAGTTAAAGGTGGAAAAGTAACACGTCGTCGTCATAAGCAAATTATCCGTCAGACCAAGGGGTATTATGGCTCGCGCCACAAGTTATTCCGGCGCGCCAACGAAGCTTGGATGAATGCGATGACCTACGCCTATCGCGATCGGCGCAACAAGAAGCGCGATATGCGACGGTTGTGGATTCAGCGGATCAATGCGGCGGCGCGCCTCAACGGCACGACGTACAGTCGCTTGATTCACGACTTGAAAGAGGCCGATATCGATCTGGACCGCAAGATGTTGGCGGAGTTAGCGGTGAACGAGCCGCAGGCTTTTACCAAGATTGTGGAGACGGCCCAGGGCGCTTAATTTCCGCGCCCAAAATCATAAATTAGCCAGAGAAGTGATTTTTTGCTTCTCTGGCTTTTTTAAATGGATGTTAATGGATGATGATTCGGTCAGATGCGCTTTGTGGTAAGATGATTATTGGACCTTGGATATGTAGTCGTAGCCTCTTATAGGCGACCCTCTGGACTTGG
>JBKHCQ010000105.1:0-10403 GCA_046541755.1 Anaerolineales bacterium
GCTGTCTACCAGATCGATCCCGGCGTCGCGCGCGCGGCGCAGAAGATCGTCATCGCGGCAGAGGCCGGTCGCCCATTCGCGAGGGTGCATCTCACCCTCGACGGCGAACCGCTGGCCAGCTTCGACCGGCCGCCGTACAGCGCGCTGTGGCAACTCGCGCCCGGCGAGCACACCTTCACCGCCATTGGCGTGGATGCGATGGGAGAGCGCGTGACCTCGGAGGCGGTGCGCATCACCGTGCGTCCGTAGGCCCCTCCGTAGGCCCCTACCCGTTCGTAGTCAAGCACGAAACGCAGTGAAGTGCCATCTCTGTGCCGGACAAAACATTCCCCGCCCTCCAAAAAGGCGCTACTCCGCTTACGCTTCGTAGCTAACTCAAACCTCTGCTATAATAATAAGAGATGAAGCACGGGTACGATTTACTCCACCACACCGCACAACAGAGGGCTATGATGATTGAATCGCAGGTGCTATACCCGTTGATCCTGTTCCTGGCGACCGCATTTGCCTGGGGTACGGCGGCGCTCGCCTGGAGTCGCCGGCAAAGCCGGGGAGCGAAGGCCTTTTTCGGCCTGATGCTGGCGGCGGGCTGGTGGGCATTCACCTACGCCTTCGAACTCCTCAATCCAGCCTTGGAGGCTAAACTCATCTGGGTCCAATTCCAATACTTAGGCCTCGCCACTCTCCCCGTCTTCTGGTTCTTGTTCTCGCTGGCCTATACGGATCAGCTCGACAAGGTGCCGTTTCACTATCGAGCCGGCCTCTTCGTGATACCGAGCCTCACGGTGTCGCTGATCTTCACCAATCCGCTGCATTACCTGATATGGCAAGAGGCTACCGTCGTCTTCTCGGAGGGATTGGCGTTTCTGAGATTCGTCCGAGGCGCGTGGTTTTGGCTGCACCTCGTATACTCCTATGCCCTAGTGATGTTAGGATTACTGGCCATGTTGAGATTCCTCGTGTTGACCCAACTGACATATCATCGCCCCTTGTTGATTATGGTGTTAGGCGCGCTGGTCGCTATTATCTTGAATGGGTTGTATGTTTTGGAGCGCTCGCCCTATCCTCACTTAGACATGACGCCGCTCTCCTTCGCCGCGAGCGGCTTCTTATTTGGATGGGCGGCGTTTCGGTATCGATGGTTGGACGTTGTGCCCATCGCGCGCTATGGCGTGGTCGAACATCTCTCGGATGCAGTGATGATCTTGGATGCCCGACACCGCATCGTGGATATGAACGTCGCCGCGCAAGAACTCATCGGGCAGCCGCTTTCCCAAGTACTTGGCGTTGGCGTGTCCCATTTTCTGCCCCAGTATCTCGAAGCCTTTCGCCGCCATCAAGATGCAGTAGCCGAGCGCGAAAACGAGGGCGTGATCATCGAGCATCACGACCGCTTTTATGATATGCGCATCACGGCCCTGCGCGACCGGCGCGATCAACTGCGCGGGCGCGCGATCACGCTGCGCGACATCACGGAGCAGCGCCAACTGGCAAACTCCCTCAAGGATCAGATGAAGCGCACGGAGTTGTTGCTCGCCGTCGCGCGCTCCACCTCTCGGACGCCCACCTTAGATGCGACGCTGCAAAACATCATCGACATCACCGTCCCGCTGACCGGAGCCGAAGAGGGATATTTACTCCTGGTGGATGAAGAGCATCAAATCACGCGCGGGTTTTCGACGGCGGGCGAGATTTCGCCGGAGCTGATCGAAAAGGTCTTCCAACGCGCGGTAGCGGAGGGGCTTCAGCACTGGGTCTTGCGCGAGAACAAAGTAATCGCGATCCCGGACACGCGCGAGGATGAGCGCTGGATCGATTTGATGTATCCGGCCTATGAGGCGCGCCCGATACGTTCGGCGCTGGGCGCGCCGCTGATCCAAGAGGGACGCGCTTTGGGCGTCCTGGTGTTGCGACACTCGGACGTCGGGCACTTCGACACGGACGATGCAAAAGTGATGCGCATCATCGCGCCGCAGATCACACTGGCCATTCGCAACGCCCAAATCTACGAGGAACAGCGACGCTTGGCCGATCAACAATCGACCCTTTACGAGGTGCTCCGCACACTGCAACGCGCGCAACAGGTCACCCAGGTCTCCGAGCTGGCCGCGCGCGCCGTCGCGCGGCTGACCGGTTGGCCCTTAGTCGCGCTGCTATCGCCGGACAGGACGGGGAGCGCGGTAACCATCGAGGCGGCCGCCGGGGAGATAACCCTCCCGCCAGATTGGCGCACCTCGCTCTACGCGGGCGCGGTGGGGGAGGCGTGGCGCGCGCGAGAGACGCAGTACGTGCCCGATCTGCAAGCATCGCCATCGGCGCTCCCGGAGTTGGAGGCGCGCAGCCTCCTAATCGTGCCGCTGAGCGAGGCCGATCAGATCGGCGTGATGCTCTGCATCGCCAGCGACGAGCCGTGGGCCTTCGATGCGGAGGCCCGGCTCCTGGCCGAATCCCTGCGCGAGGTGCTCAATTTGGCGCGCAAGAGCGCCCGCTTCTACACCGGATTGCAGAAAGAGCTGCGGGAGCGGCAACACGTCGAGGATCGCTTGTGGATGACGGTTCGCAAGACCGACGCGCTCTATCGCGTCAGCCGCGCGCTCATCGGCTCGCAGCAGCTCGACGACGTGCTCAACGCCGCTGTGGAAGAGGTCGTCACCGCGCTGGGCGCGGATCGCGTGATGCTGATCACGGTCGATTTGGAGCGCGAACGCATCGTGGATTTTATGGTCGGCGGGCCGGGCGCGGGCGATCCCGTGCCGATCGAGTTCAAGGCCCTGATGGCCGGCCTCGGCGGCTGGGTCATCCGCGAGGGCGTCCCGGCACTCTCCAAGAAAGGGGAAGTCGACCCGCGCGAATCCCCAGAAGTCCAAGAATTCCGCGCGAAGATGAACGCCGGCGCCATCATCACCGTCCCGCTGATCGTCCAGGGCGAGCCGGCCGGCGTGATGACGGCCATCAACAACACCACACAGCGCGATTTCACGCAGAAGGACGTCGATCTGATGACAGCGATGGCGTCGCAGGTATCGGTGGCGCTCTACAACGCGCAGTTATTCCAGTCCATCGCCACGGAGCAGCGCCGATTACAGGCCGTGCTCGCCTCCAGCCGCGATGGGGTGATCCTGCTCAGCTTAACGGGCAAGATTCTAGTCCTCAACCAGGCCGCGGTGGAGCTAATGTCGGCGGCGGGATCGCCGGACGAGTGGGTGGGCCGCAATCTCTTAGATTACCTGTGGCAGGCGCGCCATCAGACGCCCGATTTAGTCCGGGCTACCATCGAGGAGATGCGCCATTTTCAGGCCGCCGATGCGGAGCCAGGCGAGGGAGAGTTTGGCGTGGGAAATCGCATCCTGCATTGGCTCAATCTCCCGGCAATCGGGGCGCCGGATGCGGCCACAGCGGATCGGCCTGCCAACAAGCCCTTTGGGCGCTTATTAGTCCTGCGCGATGTCACGGAGGAGCATATCCTGGAGCAGATGCGCGAGGACTTGACCCACACGATGGTTCACGACCTGCGAAATCCCCTGACGAATATTCATAGCGCTTTGCAATTTATGACGCGGTATGATCGGGAATCTTTAAGCTCCGAACAGATGGAAGTGTTAGAGATCAGCATCAACAGCACGGAGCGGATGACCAAGTTGGTCAACGCGATTTTGGACATCAACCGGCTGGAAAGCGGTCGCATGCCGCTGAACCGGATAGCTTTTTCTTTGGAGATGTCCCTGCTCGAAACTTGGGAGATGCAGCGCCCGCAGGCGGAACAGAAAGCCATCGTGCTGCGTTACGATATACCAGACGAGGCCGCGTTGGTGTACGCCGACGTCGATCTGATCGAGCGCGTGTTCCAGAACCTCCTCAGCAACGCGGTCAAATTCACGCCCGCCGGTGGCGAGATCATCGTCTGGGCCGAGCGCCGCGCCGGCGCGCCGGGCAAGACGTTCATCACCGTGCAGGATAGCGGCGCCGGCGTCCCAGAGAAGATAAGGGAGCGCGTCTTCAAGAAATTTGTCACCGGCCCCCAAGAGGGACGCGGCAGCGGGCTGGGCTTGACCTTCTGCAAAATGGTCTTAGAAGCGCACGACGAGCGCATCTGGCTCGACCCCCAGTCGCCGGGGACGGGCGCCACGTTCACGTTCACCTTACCTTTGGCCGAGGCCAACGATTGAGCCAGCAATCGTCGGGATTAGAGGTTTATCCGAAATGGTGTTACACTCTAAGTACGTTCTTCACACCAATGATGGGATGGTTTAGAATCTGCTCGATCTGCTTAATCTGCTGAGGAGGCAAAACATGTCATCTAAACGCTGGTTGTTGATTGTGGTGTTGTTAGCCCTGCTGGGCAGCGCGTGTCGTTCCGATTTTTTGAATCCCCCGCCATCGCCAGGAACCGAGACGGAAACGCCGACCGACCAACCGACGACGACCACGCCCACCCAGGAACCGACCCCGGAGGTCTCGCTACCGATGCCGCCGCCGAAGCTCCTCATCCGCGAGCCGAAGGCCGGCGAGCGCCCGGCCTTGGATACGCCCATCCAACTGACCTTTGATCAGCCGATGGACGCCGAGAGCGTGCGCGCCTCCTTCGCAATCTCGCCCACCGTGCCCGGCGATCTGAGGTGGGAGGCCCCGCGCACGTTGATCTTCGATCCCCAACAGGCGCTGGAACGCGGCGCGCACTATCGCGTCACCGTGGACGAATCGGCCCGCAACGCCGAGGGCGCCGCCCTGCGCGAGCCGATCACCTTCGATTTCCAGACGCTGGGCTATGTGGAGGTGGGCGAGGTGCAACCCGCGCCGGACGCCGCCGAAATCGATCCCGACAGCGCCGTCACGGTTGTCTTCAATCGCCCCATCGTGCCCCTGACCTCGCTGGAGCAGCAGGCCGAGCTTCCACAGCCCCTGACCTTCGATCCGCCGTTGGAGGGCGAGGGCGAATGGCTCAACACCGCCATCTACCGCTTCCATCCCACCGAGGGGCTGGCCCCCGCGACGCGCTACACCGCCCGCATCCAGGCCGGCCTGGAGGACACGCGGGGGAGCGTTTTGGAAGAGGATTACGTCTGGCGCTTCACCACCATCGGCCCAGATGTGATTGAGTTTATGCCACGCCGGAACGCCGAGCACGTCCTCCCCACCGACGTCATCAGCGTCACCTTCAACCAGCCGATGGATCACACCGCTACCGAGCGCGCCTTCCGCTTTCGGGTCGGCGATAGCAAGCTGGAGGGCGCCTTCCGGTGGTCGGGCGGGGAATCGCCTTTGGATAGCGAGACGCTGATCTTCACGCCCGCCGAGCCGTTGGCGCGTGACACCCGTTATCACGTCAATATCTACGCAACGGCCCGCGCCCGTAATAGCGAGATTCAACTCCAAGAGAGAATCTCCTGGGGTTTTAATACTATCAAGGAGCCGGGCGTGCTCTCGGTCTCACCGCCGGATGGCGCGACGGAGGTCTCACCCTACGAGGATGTGCGCATCACCTTCGCCAGCCCGATGCAGCGCGAGGGCTTTATGGAACATCTCCGGATCATCCCCGCGCCCACCGAGGTCTACACCTACTGGTCGGATGCCAACACCGAGCTGCGGCTCGCGTTCCAGATGGAGCCGGCGACCGATTATCAGATCACCTTGGATAGCGCCACGCCCGATGTGGAGGGGACGCCGTTGGGCGCGCCCCTGCGCCTGCGCTTCACCACCGGCGATCTCCCACCCTACGCCCGGCTGAACACGGGCCGCGATTTAGGCGTCTTCAACGCCTACACCCGGACGGTCGTCTACGCGGGCTATCGCAACGTCTCGCGCTTAGACGCGCGCCTCTATCGGCTTGATCCAGAGGCCTTGATGCGCATGCACGGTTACGGCAGTTATCGCCGCGAGCACGCCCCGGTGCGCCAGAGGGATCTCGTCCGCGAGTGGTCGTTGGCCGTCTCGCCGCCGGCCAACGTCGAGCGCCTGCGCGCGCTGGAGATGGTGGACGAGGACGGCGAGCAGCTTCCTCCCGGCATCTACTATTTGGAGATGAGCGCGCCGGAGGTCTTGGCCCAAGCTCAGAATGGGGATCGAGAGCCGGACAGCTACACCTTCATTCGCTCCCGGCTCAACTTAATGCTCAAGCAGACGCATACCGAGACGATGATCTGGGCGACGGATTTGGCAGCCGGCGCGCCCGTGGCGGATGTGCCGGTGCGCATCCACACGACGAGCGTGGTCACGACGGCGGCCTCGGGCGCGACCGACGCCGATGGCCGCTACATCGGCGCGATCCAGGCCGACGATCTGTGGGGCGATACGTTCGCCTTCAGCGGCGAGCCGGGCCAGGAGGACTTCGCCGTCGCCTACAGCGCGTGGGATCAGGGCCTCAGCCCGTGGCAATTCGACCTCAACGCCGAATTCTACCGCCAGGCGTATCGCGCGCACATCTACACCGACCGGCCCATCTACCGCCCCGGCCAGACCGTCTACTTCAAGGGCATCGTCCGCGCCGATGACGACGCCCGCTACACCATCCCCGACGCTATGCACGCGGTCACACTCACCGTGACCGATCCCCAGGGCAAGGAACTCTACAACGAGCGGCTCATCCTCAACGAGATGGGATCATTCTTCGATGAGGTCACGTTGGATACCGAGGCCGCGCTGGGCAGTTACTACATCCAACTGGAGGCCGTCGAGCAGAATTTCTACGCCAGCGCCGATTTCCAGGTGGCCGAGTATCGCAAGCCGGCGTACGAGGTGTCGGTGCAGACCGATCGGGACGCTTATATCAACGGCGACACCATCCAGGTGGCCGTGGAGGCGACCTACTACTTCGGCGGGCCGGTGGCGAACGCTCAACTTGATTGGAACGTGCTGAGCAGCGATTTTCACTTCGATTACCAATGCCCGACCGGCGAGACATGTCCGCGCTACAGTTGGTACGATTTTGAGTGGCAGGGCTACGGCGCGGATACCTACGGCAGTTATGGCGAGTTGATCGCCCAGGGCGAAACACAGACGGACGAGGACGGGCGCGCCGTCTTCGAGGTGCCGGCGGATATCGCCGATGAGTTGACCAGTCAGCGCTTCACCCTCGAGGCCAACGTCACCGATCTGGAGGAGCGCTACGTCAGCAATCGCACCACCGCCGTCGTCCACAAGGGCGAGTACTACATCGGCGTGAGCGCGCGCGACCGGATCGCGGAGGCCGGCGAGACCAAGACCGTCGATCTGCTGACGGTCGATTGGGAGAGCGGCCCCGTGGCGGATCAAGCGCTCCAGGTCGTCTTTATGGAACACCGCTGGTACAGCGTCCGCGAGGAGGCCGAGGACGGCTTCACCTACTGGACGTGGGTCACGGAGGATGTGCCGGTCTACACCACAACAGCCACCACCGATGACGACGGGAAAGCGGCGGTCGCCTTCACGCCGGAAAAATCGGGCAGCTACAAGGTGCTCGCCACGGGCGAGGATACGCAGGGCAACGAGATCCGCAGCAGCGCCTACCTCTGGGTGTGGGGCGGCGGCGGCGCGCGCTGGCGGCAGGAGAGCAACAATCGCATCGATCTGATCCCCGACAAAGATGACTACGAGGTCGGCGACGTGGCCGAGATTCTGATCCCCTCGCCCTACACCGGCACCGTTCGGGCGCTGATCACCATCGAGCGCGGCCACTTCTTCTCCAGCGAGGTGCGCACGCTGGAGAGCAACACCGAGGTCATCCGCGTGCCCATCGAGGCGGCGCATATTCCCAACATCTTCGTTTCGGTGATCATCGTCCAAGGCTCCGAGCAGGCGCCCGACGCCATGGCCAGCTTCAAGATGGGCCTGGTCAAGTTGCCCGTCTCTGTTAAGCAGAAGGAGTTGCACATCACGCTGACGCCGGATCGTTCCATGGAAGAGGGCGCGTACTATCGCCCGCGCGAGACGGCGATCTACGATGTGCAGGTCACCGATCACGCCGGCGACCCGGTCGCGGCGGAGCTTTCGCTGCGTCTGGCCGATCTGGCCGTGCTGGCGCTGGCCGAAGAACGCGGCCCCACCCTGCTGGAGCGCTTCTGGAGCGAGCGCGGCATCAGCGTGCGGACGAGCATGCCGCTGGCCGTCGCGATGGAACCCTACAATCGCGAGTTGGCCCCGCGCGCGAAGGGCGGCGGGGGCGGCGCCGGCGATGCCTTTATTCGCACCGAGTTCGCCGATATGGCCTTCTGGGACCCAGTCGTCCAGACCGACGCGGACGGCCGCGCCCGCGTCGAGGTCAAACTGCCGGATAACCTCACCACATGGCGGATGCAGGCGCGGGGCATCACGGCGCAGACCTCCGTGGGTCGCGCCGAGGTGGACATCCGCAGCACCTTAGATGTGCTGGTGCGCCCTGTCCTGCCACGCTTCTTCGTCGTGGGCGACCAGGCCGATATCGCCGCCATCGTCCATAACAACACCACGCGCACGCTCGCTACCGAGGTCACGCTCACCGCCGAGGGCATCGAGGTGGAGGGCGGCGCGCAACAACAGATCGAGCTGGCCGCCGGCGACGAGACCAAGGTCGTCTGGCCGGTCACGGTGCAGGCCGTGGACGAAGTCAAGATCACGATGGAGGCGGAGGCGACGGCGGACGGCACTAACTATTACGATGGCCGCGAGGACACGCTGCCCGTCTATCATTACACCACGCCGGAGGTGATGGCGACCGCCGGCCAGCTTTCGGAGCCGGAGATCCGCCAGGAGCTGATCCAACTGCCGCCGGAGTTCGATCCTTCGCAGGGCGGGCTGACCATCCAGGTGGATGGCTCGCTCACCGCCGCCACGCGGGACGCGCTGGATTATCTGGAGCACTTCCCCTACGAATGCGTCGAGCAGACCGTCAGCCGCTTCCTGCCCAACGTCCTCACCTACCAGGCGCTGGATGAAATGGGCATCGCGCGCCCCGAAATGGAAACTAACCTCACCGAGCAGGTGGGAACCGCGCTTCAGAAGCTCTACGCCCAGCAGCACTACGACGGCGGCTGGGGCTGGTGGGTCAATGATGATAGCCATCCCTATCTGACCGCCTACGCGCTGCACGGGATGCTGGAGGCCCATCGCGCCGGATTCACGGTGGAGACGGACGTCATCCACCAGGCCGCGAGCTACCTGCGCACGACGCTGCCCGCCGCCAACGACGAGATCCCCACCTGGCGGGCCAATCGCCTGGCCTACCAACTCTACGTCTTGGGCGAATACGTCCGCCTGGTCGACGGCGCCGAGATGCAAGGCGAGCTGGGCCGCGCCATCACGCTCTTCGAGGTGCGCCATAAGCTCAGCCGCTACGGCCAGGCGACCTTAGCCGTGGCCCTGGGGCTGTTGGATCCCGAAGAGGAGACGCGCATCGACACCCTGCTGTCCGATCTGGTGGGCGACGCGGTGATGAGCGCCGCCGGAACGCACTGGCAGGAATCCGAGCCGGACTACTGGAATATGAACACCGATGCGCGCACCACGGCCATCGTCCTGTGGGCGATGGCGCGCCACCGGCCGGAGAGCGACCTGCTGCCCAATGTCGTGCGCTGGCTGATGGAGACCCGCCGCAGCGACGACCCACAATGGCGCTACTGGGAATCGACCTACACCACCTCCTGGGCGCTGACGGGCCTGATCGCCTATATGCGGGCCAGCGGCGAGTTGCGGGGCGACTTCCCGTACACCGTCGCGTTAAATGGGGAGGTGCTTCTGGAGGATCGCGTCGATGAGACGACGATAGACGAGAGCCGCCAACTCCAGATCGACATCGCCGACCTCTTGGTCGAGCACGGCAACCGCTTAGTCATCGAGCGCCTGCCGTCCGACGCGGGCGATTCTATTGAAGATCAAGAGGGCCGCCTCTACTACACCGCCCACCTGCGCTACTTCCTGCCGGCGGCCCAGGTCGAGGCGGAAGATCGCGGCATCATCGTGGCGCGGCAGTACGAGCGCGTTGATAGCCAAGAAGGCAGCGACGGGGAGCATCCAGCAGCTTCATCCAAGGGGATCAGCGGGGCCTCAGTGGGGGATACCATCCGCGTCAAGCTGACCGTCATCGCGCCCGACGATCTCCACTACGTCGTCGTCGAGGATCCGCTGCCCGCCGGCTGCGAGGCCGTCGATATGAGCCTGGAGACCACCAGCGTCGTCGGGGAGCGGCCCAGCATGCACGCCGTGACCGCCGAGGAAGAGGACTACTGGTATCGGCGCTACGGCTGGGGCTGGTGGTGGTTCTCCCACAGCGAGCTGCGCGACGAGAAAGTCACCCTCTTCGCCAGCTACCTGCCGCGCGGCGCCTACGAGTACACCTACCTGATGCGCGCCTCCGTGCCGGGCGTCTACAACATCATCCCCACCTCCGCCTACGCGATGTACTTCCCGGAAATCTGGGGCCGCAGCGACGGGCTGCAATTCACCGTGGAGGAGTA
>JBKHCQ010000106.1:0-10401 GCA_046541755.1 Anaerolineales bacterium
GGAGATTTTCTCGGCTTTATTTGTGATACTTTGTGCCTAAATTGAAATAAAATCTGCTTATGTCTGCTCCATCTGCTCCATCTGCTCCATCTGCTCTATCTGCTGATAAAGCTCAATCTTGGAAAAAGTGTCCGACAGCTAGAAATGGATTCGTATCGATTTGGTTATCTGAGGGGGAAGGCCCTCACGCTATAATGAGAACTGGGCAGGCGTTCATCCGCCGATTGCCCCCTACATCTTGTAAAAAATCGTTGTCAACCCCTATATTTAGTGGTAAAATGGAACTTTGCGCTCTCCTATGCCGCATGGCGCTTCTTTGATTTTTCCCAAGGATGCCTTATACTCTCTCCGGTGTGTCCAGATAAAAAGCAGGTATCAGTTTAGGTTTAGTTTCAGAGCAAGGTGCAACGCACTTGAACTGAACAAAAGGCCACACTTTGTGCAGAATATGCCAGGTGATAAGCCAAAAAGTGCATTGCACCTCACGAGACTCAACGATTACAAAAGCAGGAGTTAACCCGTGTATGATTTGATTTTGCTCCACGCGCCCAGCGTGTACGATTTTCGGCAGCGCGCCACGCTCTGGGGGCCGATTTCGGATCTTGTGCCCTCGACACCGGTCTTTGATATGTACCCCGTGGGCTTCGCGACGATGATGGCCCACGCGCAGCGGGCCGGATTTCAGGTGCGCATCGCGAACTTGGCCGCGCGGATGGTGCGCTCGCGGCGCTTCGATCCTGAAAAGATGATCGCCGGGATGGACGCGCGCGCCTTCGGCATCGATCTGCACTGGCTGCCGCACGTGCAGGGCGCGCTGGCCGTGGCCGAGCTGGTCAAGCGCTATCATCCCCATACGCCCGTGATCTGCGGCGGGTACTCGGCCACCTACTTCCACGAGGAGCTGATTCGCCATCCCGCCGTTGATTATGTGCTGCGCGGCGATTCGACCGAGCATCCATTGGAACGTCTGCTGGAGCACATCGTCGCGGGCACACCGCCCATCGACGTGGCGAATTTGACGTGGCAAACAGCATCAGGGGAGGTGCGCGTCAATCCGCAGAGCTACGCGCCTGATGACCTGGATCATCTGGCGTTGGATTATCACGCGATGGTGCGCTCCGTCGTGCGGGATCGCGACCTGTTTAACTACGTGCCCTTCAGCCACTGGATCGACTATCCCATTATGGCGGCGCTCACCGTGAAGGGCTGCACGCAAAATTGCATCATCTGCGGCGGCTCCGCGTTTGCGGGGCGGCGGCTCTCGGGTCGGCAGCGACCGGCCTATCGCTCGCCGGAGCGGTTGGCGGCGGATGTGCGCCGGATGGGAAAGTTGAGCCGCGCGCCGGTCTTCCTTCTGGGCGATCTACGCCAGGCGGGGATGGCCTACGCGCATCGCTTCTTCCGCGCCGTCCAGGGCTTCGAGGGGGCGGTCATCGTCGAGTTCTTCGCGCCCGTCGACCGGGATTATATGGCCGAGTTGGCGGCGGCGCTCCCCAATTTCTATGTGGAGTTCTCGCCGGAGTCGCACGATCCGCAGGTGCGGCGCGCGTCGGGCAAGCCCTATTCCAACGAAGAAATCGAGCAGACCATCGCGGCGTGCTTAGACGCGGGCGCCCGGCGCTTCGATCTCTTCTTTATGATCGGATTGTCGCAGCAGACGCCGGATTCGGCGCTGGCGACGGTGGATTATTGCCGCGATCTGCTGACGCGCTTTGAGGGCAAAGGCAAAGGTGACAGCGATGGGCGACTGATGCCCTTCACGGCTCCGCTGGCGCCCTTTTTGGATCCGGGCAGTCTGGCCTACGAGCGCGCCGAGCACTACGGCTACATCCGCCACGCGACGACGCTGGAGGCCCATCGCCAACTGCTGCTCGCGCCCACGTGGAAGGATATGCTCTCGTACGAGACGCGCTGGATGAACCGCGAGACCTTGGCCGATGTCACCTACGAGGCTGGCCGCCGGCTCAATCGCCTCAAGCGCGAGAGGGGCCTCATCAGCGCGGAGATGGCGGCGGAAACAGAGGCGCGGATCGCCCAAGCCCGCGCGCTGATGGGCGAGATCGCCTCACTGCAAGCGCGCCTTGACGGCCCGGCGTTCGAGGCGGCGCTGATGGATCTCAAACCGCGCATTGATCGCGCCAACACCTCCACCGTCTGCGACAAATCCGAGCTGGACGTGGACGTGGGTCTGGTGCCGTTCAAACTCATCAACCTGGCCCGCATCGGATTGAGCCGCGAGCGTCGCCGGCGCGACGATCCGCCCAACCTAAAACCTCACACTGGGCGCTCCACACCTCACCCATCCGATATTTAATCGGACTTCGGGTCTTTTTTGTCAAACGCGCCCGGTTTCCAATCTTCAACTTTGTACTGTCACAGCGTATTCGCCACTGCGCCGCGCCGATGGTTGAAACCATCGGCTGATATCCAAAGTGCGTTAAAACGCACTGAGTTGCTTTCTTGAGCGGTTTTTCTTTTTCAACCCGTTTTTAACGGGTTTCGTGTATCAGCCTCGAATTCATTCGCAGGCGGGCCAAGCGGCGAATACTTTAAGACACTAACCAACTTTCAACTTTTAACGTGCAACTTTTAACTATTTTTTTGTACGAGGGGGACATATGTCGATTAGTGAAATCACCAAGCGGGATGGCACGGTAGTGTCATTTGACCGCGAGCGGATCGAAAACGCAATTTACGCGGCGGCCCACGCCGTGGGGAACGGGGAAGGGCGTCCGTGGGCAGAGATGCTCTCCTGGGCCGTGGTCGCGCTCTTGGAGCAGCGCTGGCAATCGGGCACCAACGGGCACGGCGCGCTGCCCCACGTCGAGGAGATTCAGGATCTTGTGGAGGAAGTGCTCGTCAAATCTGGCAATCCCCAAGTGGCCAAAGCCTACATCCTCTACCGGCAGCAGCGGGCCTCGGCGCGCAAGACCGAGCAGATGTTGTTGGATTCCCAGAAACTGGTGGATGATTACCTCCAGCGCGCCGACTGGCGCGTCAACGAGAACAGCAATATGAACTACTCCCTGCAAGGCCTAAATTTCTACCTCGCCTCGTCCATCGCCGCGCGCTACTGGCTGCACCAGATCTACCCGCCGGAAGTCCAGGCCGCCCACATCGAGGGCGATCTGCACCTCCACGATCTAGGGATGCTTTCCGTCTATTGTTGCGGCTGGGATTTGCAGGATCTGCTTCAGCAGGGCTTCGGCGGGGTGCCGGCCAAGATCGAAAGCAAACCGCCGCGCCATCTCCGCACAGCGCTCGGCCAGTTGGTCAACTTCTTCTACACGCTGCAAGGCGAATCGGCGGGCGCGGTGGCGGTCTCCAACTTCGATACGCTGATGGCGCCCTTCGTGCGCTATGATCAGTTGGATTACACGCAAGTTAAGCAGGCGATGCAGGAGTTTGTGTTCAATATCAACGTGCCCACAAGGGTGGGGTTTCAAACACCTTTCACAAACCTGACGTGTGACTTGATTTGTCCTGCAAATTTATCCGATCAGCCGGTCATCATCGGCGGCGAGACGCGCGAGGCTACCTATGGCGAATTCCAGCGCGAGATGGATATGATCAATCGCGCCTTCGCCGAGGTGATGTTGGCCGGCGACGCCAAGGGGCGCGTTTTCACCTTCCCTATCCCCACCTACAACATCAGCCGGGATTTTGATTGGGAGAACGAGACGCTGGCGCCGATTTTCGCGCTCACGGCCAAGTACGGCGTCCCCTACTGGGCGAATTTCGTCAATAGCGATATGGAACCGGAGGATGTGCGGAGTATGTGCTGCCGCCTGCGCCTGAACAACAAGGAATTGCGCAAGCGATTGGGCGGGCTGTTCGCGGCGGCGCCGCTTACCGGCTCCGTCGGCGTGGTGACGATGAACCTGCCGCGCCTGGGTTATATCTCGCGCGATGAGCAGGACTTTATGGCGCAACTGGAGCGCTTGATGGAGATCGCGCGCACCAGCTTAGAGATCAAGCGCAAGATGCTGGAGTCGTTCACCGAGCGCGGCCTCTATCCGTACAGCCATCACTTTCTGCGCAGCGTCAAGGCGCGGACTGGATCCTTCTGGAGCAACCATTTCTCTACTATTGGCCTCAACGGGATGCACGAGGCGGCCCTGAACCTGCTGGGCGTGGGCATCGAGCAACCAGAGGGGCACGCGTTCGCGCAGCGCGTGCTGGAATTTATGCGCGAGGTGTTGATGCGCTTCCAAAACGAGACGGGCCATCTCTACAATTTGGAGGCGACCCCCGCCGAGGGCGCAACCTATCGCCTGGCCCGGATGGATCAGGCGCGCTTCGCCGGCATCCGCACCGCCGGCAGCGACGCCGCGCCCTACTACACCAACTCCACCCACCTACCCGTCAACTTCAGCGACGATCTCTTCGCGGTGCTGGATCATCAGGACGATCTCCAGACGCTCTACACCGGCGGGACGGTGCTGCACCTCTTCTTGGGCGAGCAATTGGACGATTGGCGGCAAGCCCGGCGGCTGATCCGCACCGTCGCTGAGAACTATCACTTGCCCTACTTCACCCTCACGCCGACCTTCAGCGTCTGCCCCGTGCATGGCTACATCCCCGGCGAGCATTCCTTCTGTCCCCACGAGCACACACCGGAGCAGTTGGCGAAGTTCGGCGTGCCGGTCGAAATCAGCAGATGAAGCAGAATCAGCAGATGAAGCAGAATTAGCAAATGAAGCAGAATTAGCAGATGAAGCAGAGTTAGCAATCGCCTTCATCGTAATCGTTTAGTCTTGTGAGGTGCAACGCACTTTTTGGCTTATCACTAGGCACATCCTGCATGAGACGTAGGCTTTCCTTCCGCTTAAGTGCGTTGCACCTTGCTCTGCTCAAAACCGCCAGTTGCCGTTTTAACAAATCTCACGTATCATTAGGGATATGCTCAGGTTTCCGCACGCGAGATGCCCACATGCTCCGGCGGAAATCCTCTTTATCGAGTTTGTTGAGGACAGAGGAAAGGAGACGCCCTTGTCAACAACCGAACGCCGGAATCTCTTAGACTCTAAAATGGTGAGTTGGATGATGAACATTTCGCCGATTTCTTGGTTGACCGAATGGATTGTCCGGCGCTGGATGCGACGCCGGATCTCGGATATGACGTTCCGGGAGGCGACGTTAGAGCGCGCGGCGGCTGTGGGGCTGGAGGCGATGCTGCAAAGCATCGTGACGGACGTCGTCGATGTACTCGGTTATACCGGCGCGATGGTCGCGACCTACGAGCACGGCGACGCGCTGCCCGTGCGCGCCTTCTACGTCGATCCCCGCCTGGCGTCCTCGGAGGACATCGCCCGCTGGGAGCGGCAGATTTCCGGCCTGGTGGGGCGCAACATCCGCATTACGGACGCGCAGACAGCCCGCGTCTACATCTATGAGGAGAAGTACGCGGGCAACCTCAGCGTCCGCGCGGCCAAGGCCGGCGGGCCGGTGTTGAGCGATGAGTTGTACGATCTCTTCCGACCCATCGCGCCGCCCGCGTCCCGCTCGATTGTGCGCGGCATCCAGCGCGCTTTGGGCATCCGGCAGGTGATCGCGGTGCCCTTCTTCTTGGAGGCCGAATTCCAGGGGCGAGCCACCCGCGAGATGGTCGGTAATCTCTTCGCGGCTAAACGGACGCGCATCTCGGAGCCGGATCAACTGCTACTTTCGGCTTTCGGACGCCAGGCCGCCGCCGCTATCGATAGCGAGCGCCGCCGCCTGCAGATCGAAATCGCCCAGAAGATGACCTACCGGGTGCAGACGAGCCTCCACGATGAGAAGGAGATCTACAAGTGGATCGCTAAGGGGATTGTGGCCGATTTGGGCTACGTGGGCGCGATGGTCGCGCCGTATGAGCGCGATGGCTCGATGCCGGTGCAGGCCCTCTGTCTCGACCCGGCCTATGGCGATATGAACGACATCCGGCGCTGGGAACAGCAGCTCTCGCGCGTCATCGGCGAGCACATCAGCGTGGATGATCCCGACACCTCGCGGGTCTACGTCCACCAGCCGGCCTACAAGGACAACCTCAGCGTGCGGGCCGTCAAGGCGGGCGCGCCGGTCACCAGCGACGCGCTTTACGATCTCTTCCGCCCGGTGGCGCCGCTCTCGGCGCAGCACGTGGTGCAGAGCATCCAACGCACCTTGGGCATCCAACAGGTGATTGCGGCGCCCTTCTTTTTAGAGACGGTCACGGAGGCGGGCGAGACCGAGCGCGAGTTGGTGGGCAATCTCTTCGCTGCCACGCGCTCCCAGACCTTCAAGCCCAGCGAGATCGCGCTGCTGGAGGCATTCGCGCAGCAGGCGGCCGCCGGCATTCGCAACGCGCGGCTCTATCGCCAGGCCGAGGAGCAGCGGATGGCCGCGCAGATGTTCGGCAAGATGGCCTTCAGCGCCGCGACCGCCGTGCATGAGATGCGCAATCATATCGGCGTCTTTCGCGTCTACCTCTCGATGCTGCAATCGCTGCCGCCGGAGGAGGCGCTTAGCCAATTGGAGCGCGCGGGCGATGTGCAGACGCGCTTGGATCAGACAACGGAGATTTTGGATACGCTGGGCGAGCCGTGGCGGCGTGTGATCGAGCAGCGGGTCGATGTCAACATCTGCGTGCGGAACGCGCTGGAGCGCCTGGATGCGGCGGAGACGGCGGACGGCGCGGCGGTCGTGCTCGATCTGACGGAGGCGGCGCTGCCGATCAAGACCTCGGCGGATATGTTGACCGAGGCGTTCCGGGTGCTGATCAAGAATGCCATAGAGGCTGTGGAAGCCGCGGAAGCCGCGGAAGCCGCGGATGCTGGGGAGGCGAAAGCGCGGGAGACCGGCGAGGTGCGGATCGTCAGCCGGCGCGCGCCCGCCTCGGATGAGATGGTCATCACGGTGGCCGATACCGGCGTCGGGATTCCGAGGCAGCATCTGCACAAGATTTTCGAGATTGGGTGGTCGTCCAAGGATGTTGGCATGGGATTTGGGTTGTTCTGGACGCGGGATTACGTCCATGGCTTGGGCGGCCATATCGATGTGGAGAGCGAGGCGGGAGAGGGGACGACCTTCACCGTCAGGCTCCCATTAGCCGATGAGCGGGAACAGGAGGTCGAGGATGTCTGATCAGCCGTTGCGCGTCCACATACTTCACACGCCCGATCCGGGGCCGCTGGACTATCTGCGGGAATTGATCGACGATGAGGTGGCGCTGACCACGGGCGCGGAGCTGCCCGATCCGCCCGACTATCATATCCTCATCGCGGGGCAACCTCAGCGCGAGCACATCGCCGAGGCGCCGCAGCTCCAGACATTGATCATCCCCTGGGCGGGCCTGCCGCGCGATACCCGCGAGCTGATGTTGGACTTCCCAGAGACGGCGGTACACAATTTGCATCACAACGCCGCGCCCGTGGCGGAGTTGGCCGTCGGGCTGCTGCTGGCCGCCGCCAAATTTCTTATCCCCATGGATCGCGCGCTCCGCGCCCACGATTGGACGCCGCGCTACCAGCCGAACCCCTCGCTGCTGCTGGCCGAGAAGACCGCGCTGGTCTTGGGCTACGGCGAGATCGGGCAGCGCGTGGCCGAGATCTGCCGGGGGATGCGGATGAAGGTCGTGGCCACGCGGCGCAACGTTGAGAAGACCCCGTCCGACTGCCCCGACGAGATCCATCCGCCGGAGGCGCTGCTCGATCTGCTGCCCCGCGCGCACGCCGTGATCATCTGCCTGCCGCTGACGAACGAGACCAAGGGCCTGATCGATGCGGAGGCGTTGGCGCGGATGCCTGCCGGCGCGGTGCTCGTCAACATCGGGCGCGGGCGGATTGTCCGCCAGGAGGCGCTCTATCACGCGCTGCGCACGGGCGGCTTGCGGGCGGCGGGGCTGGACGTGTGGTACAACTATCCCCAAGATAAGGACGCGCGCGATAATACCCCGCCCGCCGATGCGCCGTTTCACACGCTAGATAACATCGTGATGAGTCCGCATCGCGGCGGCGCGCTCAGCGAGAGCGAGACGGAGTGCATACGGATGGAGGCGCTGGCGCAGTTGATCAACGCGGCGGCGCGCGGGGAATCGATGCCCAATCCGGTGGATGTGGAGCGGGGCTATTGATGACCTCGGCGAAGATGGAGTTTGCTGTGCCGGCGTCGATCTCGGCGGAAGAGGTCGAGCGTCTTCTGGAGAGCTTTTTGGCCTACGCGCGCGCCTTCTACACCGACGATGCTGATCTTAAAGAGGCGATTGATCTCAAGATCGAGCACACGTTGCGCGTCTGTGAGGAGAGCCGGTACATCGGCGCGGCTCTGGGGTTGGCGGCGGACGCGCAACATCTCGCGGAGGTGGCCGCGCTCTTTCACGACGTGGGGCGCTTTCCACAGTACGCGCGCTATCACACCTTCTCCGACAGCAAATCGGAGGATCACGCCGCGTTGGGTGTCCGCGTGCTGCGCGAGCGCGAGTTTTTGGCGGCGCTCGGCCCGGCGGAGGATCTGCTCCTGCGGGTGATCGGCTATCACAACCGGCTGGCGCTGCCGGAAGACGAGACGCCGGCCTGCCTCTTCTTCTCGCGCCTGCTCCGCGACGCGGACAAGCTCGACATTTATCGGGTGGTCACGGACTACTATCGCCAGCCGGAGACGGAGGGAAATGGCTGGGTGGCGTGGGAGTTGCCGGATACGCCCGGCGTCTCCGAGGCGGTCTGCGACGATCTGATGGCGGAGCGCGCGGTCCACAAGGATCGTCTGCGCAACCTCAACGACTTCAAGCTGTTGCAGGTGGGGTGGGTGTACGACATCAACTTCGCGCCGGCGCTGCGACGCCTCTGCGAGCGCGGCTATCTTAAGATGTTGCGCGCCGCCCTGCCGGATTCCCCGCGCATCGAGGCGATTTTTGAGAAGGTCGGGGCCTACGTGGCGAAGCGAATGGAAGAGGACGCCAACTCTTGCGAAGGTTCCACGTAACCTCTTATAGTTGATCAAGGTGCAACGTACTTGGACTAAAGTGCGTTGCACCTCAAAGGCTAAACGGGTATCTGGTTTCTATGACGAGAGTGTGTTTAACTGAGATTGGTTTTTACATCTGCTCAAATCTGTGTAATCTGCTGATAAGGAGGCAACTTATGTCTGATCACACGATGCAACCGGAGAACCAACCCCCAACCGAGATGCGCATCCCTTGCGAGGTTTACTCGCGCATTGTCGGCTACCTGCGCCCGCTCCGCAACTGGAACGAGGGCAAGCGGCAGGAGTTCGAGGATCGGCAGACCTTCCGCGTGCCGGAGGAGGCGACGTCCACGAGGTGAGGTTGGTCGTCGCAGCGGAGAGGTAGGTCGAATAAACAGAGCGCCCCAATCGGGGCGCTCTGTTTGGTGCCGGGTGCGGTGATGCTACAGTTTCACGCTGGCGATGGCTCAATCTTGCTTGGTCTGATATTGAGTAGGATGTAGAGCGGGCAGAAGCCGATTACGCCTCACCTTCTGCCTTCATACAGTGTGACGATCTTCGCGGCGAAGTCCTGGATGCTGTAGCGCGGGGGATGGGGGGCGGAGTGCATCGCCAAAGGGTGGGGCGGCCGGCTACGCTCGTTTTTTGGCATAGATGATGTTATCGCCATGGATGAACTTCATCTCAGAAATGTGGGCGGGATCGGGCGCGCGCGCTTCGGCCGCCAGAATCCCAAACCCGATTTCGGTCAGTTGCTCAAGCACATAGTCCAGTCTGCTATAGAATCGGTGCGCCATCGCCACGGCGGTGGCGATCTCGAATTGGACTGTCTCTGATCCTGCCGGTCGCTGGGTGGAAAAAGGCGGTGTGGCGTCGATCATCGTGGTTACGCCGGTCTCATCTTCCGCCACCTGTCCGCGTCGCTCAGTGTGCCAGGCTCGGAATTGGGGCATATCTTCCGCGCGGGGGGCGGCCATATTATCAAATACGAAAATCCCCCCTGGCTTGAGCACCCGCCAGGCTTCCCGTAGATGGGCGATGCGGTCCTTGGCATCCGAAAGGCAGTGGTAACAATGCACGCTCAGCACCACATCGAACTGTTCGCTGGCGAGATCGTTCAATTTGGTCACATCACCGACCCTGAAGTGGGCGTTGCTCCATCCTTGTTCCGTGGCGTGTCGCCGCGCCCACGTCACCGCAGATGAGGAGATGTCGATTCCGACCACCTCGTAGCCCTCCGCCGCGAACAACAGCGCATATAGCCCCTCTCCGCATCCCAGGTCTAGCACGCTGCCATTTGGCGGCAACAAAGAGCGCCTGAACAGAGCGCCGAAATCCGCTTCGGGGGGATGGTTGTATCTGTCCACGCCGGCGCTCAAGGCTGCTGCGTAGATGTCTTCGTAGTGCTCGTAGTATTTTGTATTCATCATCACACCTTGTGGGATTGTATTGGCTAGCGGCGCGCATCCAGCGCGCGGC
>JBKHCQ010000107.1:0-10288 GCA_046541755.1 Anaerolineales bacterium
TGAGCACTTTCTAGCTACGATTCACTGCGAATTCGCCAATTAAATGCTTGTTTTGTATCTTGAATTTGCTTTTATCCTCTGAGTTTCAAAATATCCTAGTCGCCGAAGGGCGGCTTTGTGAAGGTGGCACGCGGTTTTCTCTTTGACCCAACGGCCCGATGGCCGTGGGAACCGCCGTGCTTAGTGGCGAATACTTTAAGACACTAACCAAGTTGCAAGTTTCACTTGATCCCCACAAACGCGCAAATCTGCGCTGCTTTTAGGTCTGCTGAAGGGGTTGCCCGGCAAAATCCAAAAGACCTTACATCTTTAGTATTTGCTGCCGCTGCGCGGCAGTCAGCACAACCGCCTCTCCACTGACCGGCGCCAACGCCACGTCAAGATCCTCCAGCGCGATGGTTTGCGCTTCCTCGCTGCGATTGAAGGCCACCAAGATAGCATCATCCGCGTCCCAGCACACATAGGCGTAGGTCTGCGTTGCATCATCGACGTGCACGGTGCGCCGCTCGCCGCGCCAGATTGCTGGATGATCACACCGCATGTGGAGCAGATCGCGGACGTAGGCATGCAACGCTGGATGTGGCGGACTGTCCCACGGCATCGGCTGGCGGCTCTCTGACATCCCCTGACTACCTGTTTCATTGATCGCGTTCCGTTGCGATAGCCCCATCTCCGTTCCGGCGTAGAGAATGGGTGGCCCGCTCAGCGTCAGCAGGCACAGAAGGGCGAGCTTGAGCTTGCGCACATCGCCATCCGCCGTCCACAAAAAGCGATCCATGTCATGATTATCCAAGAAACTGGGCAAACTAAAAGCGGCGGGGAAATAATGCTCATGGCCCGCCAGGAAAGCGTCGAAGGCGCTGAAATCCATTGTACTAAAACCAAACGTATCGCGCAATGCCTGAGCCAGTGGGAAATCCAGCGCGCCGTGCAAGCGCCCGGCATAGCTGCGCAGCACAGCCGGCGGCGCGGTGATCTCGCCGAAAATCCATGCTTCCGAGTTGATCTCTTCAATCAGCGCCCGTACATCCGTCCAAAAATCGTGCGCCGGCCCGCTGGCGTAATCCAGCCGCAGGCCATCGAAGCCCACTTCTTGCATCCAATAGCGGATGCTGCGCAGCAGATAGTCGCGCGCGTTGGGATAGTCGGTGTTGATCTGCGGTAACTGCGGCAGATCAAAGTAAGCCTCGTACTCGTCCGGCCACGACCTCCATGTGAACCACTGATACTCATCACTGTCGCGGTCAGTGCGCGCTTTGACGAAAGCCGGATGATCGCGGCCCATGTGATTGGCCACAAAGTCCAACAGCACGCGGATACCACGCGCGTGCGCCTCGCGCAACAACTCGCGTACATCGTCCAGGCTCCCCATCCTTGGATTGACCGCAAAGTAGTCCAGGGGATGATAGCCGTGCGATGATTTATCGGGGAAGATGGGCGTGATCCACACACAGTTGATGCCCAAATCGGCCAGATAGTCCAACTTCTCGATGATGCCCCGCAACGTGCCGCCGAAGGGGCGGGTTAGGTCATCGGTCGGGGGCCAATCGCGCCCCGCGCCGGGATTGAAGCGGTCGACGAAAATCTGGTAGATGCGCGCCTCCGCCGCCCAGGCGGGCGCGCCTCCCGCGCCGACCAGGTAGGAGAATGTTTCTCCATCATCGGCGGGAATGGAGGCGCTGCCATCGCGCGGCAGCGCCTCCACAGTGTAGCGCACAATCGTGCCCGTCGAATAGGCTGGCAGTGTCGCTTGCCACGTTTGCACGTAGCGCCAGGTGAGCGTGTCCCACCGCGTATCGACCAATGTCAGCGGCACAGCCCGCGCTTCAGGCTCCGTGAGCACACATTGCACCGCTGCGACAGCCTGATCAACCGCGGCCTCGACGGTGATGGTGGGGGTATCGTCTGCCTGGGGCATCGCGGGCGCGACCCGGTGCCGATGCCAGACGCCCTGCTGTGCGCGAGCCACCTTCTGAGCACGCGTTTCAGTCATAGCAAACTCTGTGCCAAACATATTCTCATTCATCTTCCGCATACGCTATCCTTTGACCGCGCCCTGAGTCAGGCCGCCAACGATATAATCTTGCAAGATGACATAGATAATCACAATAGGCAATGCGCCTAATACCGCGCCAGCCGCATAAGGCCCCCAGTTCTGACCGTAATCATCTTGGATCAACTGTTGCAAGCCCAACATCAGGGTGAAGAGTTTCTGATCCTGGATCATAATGCGGGCCAGCACCCAATTGCTGTACACGCCCATGAACGCCAGCAGCGCCACCACTGAGATGATGGGCCGCGCCAGGGGGAAGATGATGCGCCAGAAGATTTGCCAATGGGTCGCGCCATCGATCATCGCCGATTCGTCAATATCGCGCGGGATGGAATCGAAGAAGCCCTTCATCAGCCACACATTGAGGCCCATCGCGCTGCCCATGTAGAGCAAAATTAGGCCCCCGTGGCTATTGAAGCCCAGCCAGGGAATGTACTGGCCGATTTGGCGCATCAGCGCGTAGAGCGCGGTCATCGCCAGCAGGGCGGGGAAGACCTGCACCAACAGCACCAGCAGGAGCAATTGATTACGCCCCTGGAAGCGAAAACGCGAGAAGCTGAAGGCCGCCAACATCGTCATCAACACGGTGAGCACGGTCGCGATCAGCGAGACTCTGATGGTGTTGAGCATCCACAGCCCAAAGGGGCGCTCAATCAGAATCGTGTGAAAGTGCTTCAATGTCGGCTGATCGGGGATCAGTTTTTGGCCGCTCAAACCACTGGTTGGATTGAAGGCCGCCGATACCGTCCACATAATCGGAAAGAGCGAGAAGCTCAGCACGACAAACGCCAGCAACAGTTTAAGCGCATTGCTGATCCGGCGACGATTGCGCTGTGACTGCATAATGCGGTCCCAGAAAGAAACCTTGGGGCTAGACATTTTCACTTGCCTCCTCCCAGCGTCGCATAGCGCGATTCTGGAATAATGTGATGGTTGCCAAAATGATAAAAATGATCAGAGAGATAGCCGAAGCGTAGCCGAAATCCTGCCCGCCGCCGCCCCCAAAGGCCAGGCGATAGACGTAGCTGATGAGGATGTCGGAGTGCCCCGCCGGCGTCGAGGTGCCAACCATCGGCGGCCCGCCATCGTTAAAGAGATAGACGACGTTCAGCGAGTTAAAATTGGCCGTGAAAGAGCCAATCAGCAGCGGCCCCACCCCAATCAACAACATCGGCAGGGTCAGGTTCCAGAACTGTTGCCACGCATTCGCCCCGTCGATATCGGCGGCTTCGTACATATCCGTTGGGATCGCTTGCAGCGCGCCGCTGTTGACCAGCATAAAATAGGGATAGGCCAACCAGACGTTGATCATAATCAAAGCGCCCTTGACCCACCAGGGATCAGAGAAGACCGGCGGCCAACCAACCGGCATACCAAGCAAACTCGCCAAATTCGTGCTGATCACGCCATCTAACGGGTTGAGCATGCCGCGCCAGATCAAGATAGTGATCACATTCGGCACGGCCCAAGGGATAATCAACAAGCCCTTGATGAGCTTCTGGAGCGGCATCTCGCGTCCAAACGCCAGCGCGATCATCAAGCCCAAGCTGAAGGCCAACAGGACGCTCAACGCAGCGAAGGCAAAGGTCCACAAGAAAATGCTCAGGAGCGGGCCACGGAATGAGGGATTGGTGAAAAAGCGGGTGAAGTTGCGCATCCCGACGCCGACTTGATACCCCGGAGATAGGGCTTCGCCCGTCTCGGCAATAAATTGCCCCTTCTCCTCATCGGCGCGATAGACCAAATCCAACTTGCGATCCCACAAGGTGTCGGCGGATTCATCATAGATGTAGCGTGGCTCCATCATCGCCGCCACGCCCAATTGCGAGGTCAACTGCACCTCGCGCCCCTCCGCCTGGAAGGTCAAATCCTGCAAATTAGAGAGCGATTGCACCAATTCGACGGTATTCAGCGCTTCATAGCCGGCCACCGACGTGGGCACGCCCTCGTCATCCAATGGCCCGATGGCCGGTTGGGCCGACACGCCCTCCGGCAGCGCCCAAAACCCCTCGTCACCGGATTCTGACAATAGCCATAAGGCATAGTCGCCCTCTGGGCTGCGGAAAACCGTGTAGCGATAGGTGGTCCCGCTCTCTGGTAAAAATTGCCGTTGCGTCAACACCTGAATCACCTGTTCCTTTTGGAGCAAGTGCCCGGTGCCATAGTTGGTAAAAGAGATGTAAATCGTGAAGATGATGGGGTAAATACTGAGGAGCAACATAAAGGCCAAACCGGGCGCCATCCAGCGCAGCGGATAGGCATCTTCCTTGAGAAAGACGTAGTTGATTCCCGCCGTAATCAGCGCCAACATCGCGCCCAATTGCCAATACCCATCGCCGAACAACGTCACGACAAAAACCGACGCCATCGCATCCAGCACCATCAAGCCCAACAAGCGCAGACCGATGCGCGAAAGGCTCATCTTTGGGGAAGATTCTTCAGTCATCGCATTACCTCCTGAGTAAGCGAACCCTCCCAGAGTTCATCTGAACTCTGGGAGGAAGATGGAATTTATTGCTTATCAATTGCGTCGCGGATTTGGTCAGCGGCATTGGTGAACGCGGATTCAGGCGTATCGCCGCCCTGCGCCACCAGCGTCAGCGCATTCGTCCACGCTTCCCACACTGCACCCATCTCCGGGATGGCGGGCATCGGGACGCCATTGGCCCCGGCCTCAGCAAAACCCACCAGGTCAGGATCATCCAAGGTTTCCAGAAAGGGCAGATAAGCCGGTGGACGTGGCTCCATATCGTAAATTGCTTGCATCGTCTCCTTTGTCGCCACGAACTCGTTCAGGAACACCTGGGCCAGGAGCGGCTCTTTGCTGAAGGCGTTGATCATAAAACCCTGTACGCCGAGGAACGGCTGCCCGGCTTGCGCCTGCGCGGGGATCTCGCTGATCGCGTAGTTGACGCCGGACTCCCGAATGCGCGCCAGGAACCACGGCCCGGTGATGATCATCGCGGCCTTACCATCCTCGAACCAGGAGATCATCGTCTCGCCATCCATCGCGGGCGGCTGCAAACCCTCGTCGATCAAATCGGCGTACCACTGCGCAGCGGCGATGGAGCCTTCATTGTCCATACCCACGTCCTGCGGATTCCAACTGCCGTCGGCGTTCTGACCGAAGATGTAACCGCCAAACGCGGTTTGGATGGGGAAGAAGTGATAAGGGTCACCCTCCATGCGCACGAAGCCATATTGATTCGTATCCATATCCTCATCATTGTTCGCCGCTAGCTCACGAGAGATGTCGGTCACTTCATCCCAGGTGGCCGGCGCGTCGGGAACCAGGTCGGTGTTGCGGAAGAACGCCACGTTCTCGACCGCGTTCGGCATCCCGTACAGATCGCCCTGATACGTGAACGCCTCCAGCGCGGCCGGCGCGAACGCCGCCGCCTTGTCGCCCAAATCGAGCGGGGCCAAAAGGCCGCTGGCGCCCAACTCGCCCAGCCAGTCGTGCGCGCCGACGATGATGTCCGGCCCTTCGCCGGCGGGCGCCGCGACCGTGAAAATATCGCGCACGTCGCCCATGGCCAACTCTTCGACCACGATCTCAATGCCATACTCGGCCTCGAATTCATCCGCCAGCTCACGCAGCGGCTCGGCGCGATTCTCATCCGCCCAAATCACCAACCCACCCTCGACGGACGCGCTGGGTAGTTCGGCCAGGCCTTCGCTTTCCGCCACAATCTCTTTGCTAATCGGATCAAACGTAATCGTCACCGGCGCATCCTTGCCCAGATTGATCGTCTTATTGCCGTCCATCCCTTCCGGGAAGCTCATATCCCATGAGCCATTCACCGTGACCTTGTATTCATAAGCGCCTTTCGTGAGATCGAAGGTGCCCGACCAAGTATTGCTGGCCTCATCGTAAGCGAGCGCCGTTGCATCGCAATCGGGCATCCAGTCATCATCACAGCCCAACTGCTTCTGCATCGTGCCGGCCACAAACGCCGATTCGTACGCCTCCACTGGCGCTTCGCCAATCCCCTCGCTCTCGACCGTCGTCAGCTTGGTCTCAGGATCGAAGGTGAAGGTCACAGGCGCGCGCTCAGCCATCGAAAGTGCGTAATTGGTGCCCATCCCCGACTTGCCCCCAACGCCGAAACTGACGTCCCAATTACCATTCAGCGTGATAGAGTATTCGTAAGTGCCGGGATCAATCTCGAAGGTGCCCGTCCAGGTATTGCTAGCCTCATCATAGGCGAGCGCCGTCGCGTCACAATCGGCCGTCCAGTTGTCCTCGCAGCCCAATTGCGTCTGCATCGTGCCCACCAGCGTGATCAGATCATCCGAGGAAAGCTCCACCGGCTCCTCGGTCGCTTCTTCCGTCGCATCCGCAGCAGGTTCCGTGGTGGCCTCTTCCGTTGGCGCCTCGGGGGGAACTTCCGTGGGGGTCGCCTGCGGGCCACACGCCGTGAGGATCATCGAACCTACCAACAACATCAAAACGGCCAATCTCCAAAGTCGCGTCTTCATTTTTCTCCTCGCTTTTTAACTAAGAATGGTTAAGAATCGATCTAAAACACCGGGGCCTGAACATCTAAATCCGATAGCCACCTCCTTAATATCGCTAAACTGAATAATAGTTTACATATCAACTATACGGTTAAAAAAACACCAATCAGCGACCGAAACCGTTTATATATAAACTATAACACAATTTAGTTGACCAGTCAACTGTTTTCGGGGTGAATTTGGAGGAATTTTAGAAATTGCTGGGGGATACGAGGATCTCAAGCGTCGGCTTGAGCTTTTTGCTCCTGAACCAAAGCCTCCAGATGCTCATTCAATGCATCGAGGTTCTCATGCAGCCCCCCCTGATCCAGGTCACACAAGCAGGAGAAACGGCGTTCGTTGAGGTCTTGATAGGCTTTATCAGCGCGCTCCCTCAATTCCTCGCCGGCCGGGGTGAGATATAATCGCAGCGCCCGATTATCCTCTGGATCGACTTGGCGCGTGAGGTACCCATCCTCTTCCATGCTTTTGACGATGCGCGTGGTGTTGCCTTTGGTGCATAGCAGCTTCTCGCTCAACTCATTCTGTGATAAGCCGGGATGTTTATGAAGATGCATCAGCGTGTGATAGCGGGTGTTGCTCAAGCCAAACTGCTGCAAAAGCGAGGTATCACTATCATCCAAAAGCATGTGGGTTTTGGTCAAGGCGGAATATAATTCATCCGCGAGGCTCATATATCCTCCCTCTGTACACTTAGTTTATACATAAACTATATCACGAGACGGGAGAATCGTCAATGACGTGCTTGTGGAAACGCATCTTTAGAGTAAACTTACCTTGTCCTCGTTTTTGCAGATGAACCACCAGGCACAAACCGATCAAGAGCAAAGGAGCTTTGACATGCACGCTATGCCCCAATATACCCTGATTCCGGAGAAGACGGAGGCCTTAGTCGATTGGGCGGCTGCGACGCGCGCGGAGGCCGCCACGCCCTTCGAGGCCGCGCGGGAGATCGCGCGCCGCTTGGGCGCGCATTATCGCGAGGGACACGCCGAGGTGGGCTTTTGGGCGCCTCATCTGACCAACCCCAACAATCCCGCGCAGCG
Organism: Anaerolineales bacterium; assembly: GCA_046541755.1. Taxonomy (GTDB): domain Bacteria; phylum Chloroflexota; class Anaerolineae; order B4-G1; family SLSP01; genus JAAAOZ01. The sequence goes on from JBKHCQ010000107.1 coordinate 7,621, forward strand.
GATCGCCCTGGAGTTGCTGACGCCGCTCGATCCCATCGATTTGCAGGCGCCCAAGCAGAAGGCGCGCTTCCAGCGCACGCGATTGCCCCTCGTCCAGGATGGCGAATACTGCTGGGGCGTCATCGCGGGGATGCAGCCCGGTCATCGCGATCAGTTGGGCGCGTTCTACTGGCTGGCCTATCAAGATAAGCACGATGTCTGGCACAATCTGCCCGATCCACTGGCCGCTTCCGTGCCGTTTGGCACGCAGGCGCCCGCCGAATTTTACGACATCGAGCACATGCAGCAGGCGCGCGCCGACCGCGAGCACTTCGCGCACCTGGACACGCGGCCCGATCCCGACGGCGTGCCGCGCATCACCGGGCCGACCAACATCCTGCAAATCCACGTCGGCACGGCCTCGCCCGAGGGGACATTGGCCGGCCTGACGCGCATCTATCAGGAGATCGGCCAGAAGATGACGGCGGGTGAGCCGCTGACTGCCGCCGAGCAGAATTACATCGCCTACGACGCGATCCAACTGATGCCCATCGAGCCGACGATTGAATATGAGGCCGGCCCCGCCTTCTGGCAGCCCCTGGAGAACGATCCCCAGGCCCAGGACGAGGCCTTCACCGTGGCGCTCCGCAGCCCGGATATGACCAACTGGGGTTACGACATTATGACGGTCGCCTCCCCGGCGCCCAACCCGGCGGTGATGGACAGCCAGCGCCCCGACGAGTTGGTCGATCTCATCGCGGCGCTGCACAACTTCCCCGGCCAACCGATCATGATGATCTTCGACATCGTCTACGGCCACGCGGATAATCAATCCCTGCCGCTGCTGCCGCCGCAGTTCTTCACCGGGCCAAATATGTACGGGCAAGACCTCAACTTCCGCCATCCGGTGGTGCGGGCGATGCTGCTGGAGATGCAGCGTCGCAAGAGCAACTACGGCGTGGATGGCATCCGCGTCGATGGCGCGCAGGATTTCAAGTACTGGGATGCGGAGGCGCAAGTCTTGCGACACGACGACGACTATCTCACGCTGATGAACGACATCGAGCAGGAGGTGGCCGGGCAGCGCTATCGCCCGTGGATGATTTTCGAGGATGGCCGGCCCTGGCCGCGCGAGGATTGGGAGCTGGCCTCCACCTATCACGAGGTGACCGATCAGCACCCGAACGTCGTCCAGTGGGGGCCGCTGACCTTTGCGCACAACACGCCCTTCCTCTTCACCTTCTGGATCAGCAAATGGTGGCGGATTCGGGAGATCACGCGCATCGGCAGCGACTGGATCACGGGCTGCGCCAATCACGACACGCTGCGGCGCGGCACCCAGGTCGATCCAGAGGCGCGGATCAACACCTACTTAGGCGATACCCTGCCCGACATCTTCAAGAAGGCCTATGACAACCCGGCGGCCAAGCTCTTCGATTATGCCTATATGCCGGGGATTCCGATGGACTTCATCAACGCCTCGATGCGCGCGCCGTGGGGCTTCATCCGCAACACGGATGATCGCTACGGGGTCAAGGTCGTCTCCGAGGAAGCGCACTTTTTGGATTGGATTATGAATGAGGCGCTCTTTGCCCAGGATCACGTCTTCAAGCGCCTCAAGGCGATGGGTTTTGTCCATTTGGATGGCCTGCGTCGCTTTATGCGCGCGTTGGATCACACCGTGCAGATCACGCCCTATGACCTGCCCGCGATGGCCAAGCTGCTCCAGAACGTCGAGCCGCCGTTGGATGGCCCCACCTTCACCGTTCCCGCACTCAAGGAGATCGCCCGCGCCTGGATGGACGATGTCGACGAAATCTGCAACGTGAGCCACTATCGCGAGGCCGTATCGGCGCGAACGTCGGACTTCAATAGGGCGGTGCGGGAGTTCCGCCGCGCGCGTCCCTGGCTGATCAACAATCTGCGCCCCGACGAGCACTTCGATCACCAGCGGCCCGTCAACGGCACGGTGCTCTTCTACGGCCTGCGCCGCGCCCCCGAACCCCAAGATGAGGAAGCGCCCCGCGAGGAGGTGCTCTTCATCGCCAATATGGAAGGTGCGCCGCGCACCCTCACGCCCCTAGAGCTACCCATCCCCGATCTACCGCGCGAGGGATGGGAGATAGCGTTCACCTCCCCCGATATCGACGCGGCCGAGATCGCGCCCGACCGGCCCATCACGCTGCACGATAGCCAAGGCGTGGTTTTTACTCGGAAATAACGGCACGCCATTGTATTTCGCGCCTGACTACGAACGGACTACGAACAAAAAACCGCTTGCAAATTGAGCAAAATGGCCTATAATAAGCACTTAGCAGGGAGGTGCGAAACTATGCCGTTATATGAATATGAATGCAAAGAATGTGGGTTACGATTTGAACGCCGCCAGAGCTTCTCGGACGAGCGGATCAAAATCTGCCCCGAATGCGAGGGGCCGGTGATCCGCCTGATCCAGCCCGCCGGGATTATCTTCAAGGGATCGGGGTTCTACGTGACGGATAATCGCACACCTTCATCCACCGCCGTACCTGGCTCACGGAAGGATGAGCCGGGCGCGAAGGGGGAATCGTCGTCTTCGTCTTCGTCTTCGTCTTCCTCTTCGACCTCGACATCCTCCAACGGCGACGGAAAAGAGTAACTCAACTCGTTACATTCAATACCCTACACTATCCAAGCGGGGCGCGATGTC
>JBKHCQ010000108.1:0-10245 GCA_046541755.1 Anaerolineales bacterium
GAGATCGGCGCGCGGGTGACGCAGGCCTTGGCGCGCTTCGGGCTGACGCAGGCGCGCCATCGCCCGCCGTGGGCGCTCTCCGGCGGGCAGCAGAAGCGCTTGGCGTTGGCCGCGCTCTGGGCGATGCGCCCCCGCGTCCTGCTCTTGGATGAGCCGCTCGGCGGCCTCGATCCCGCCGGGCGCACCGAGGTCATCGCCGCGCTCCAGGATCTGCGCGCGGGCGGCACGACGCTGTTGCTGACCACGCTGCACGAACAGGCGGCGCGATTGGCCGACAAGATCGCGCTGCTGGCGGATCACGCCGTGACGCCGCCGCAGCCCACCGCCGAGGTGTTGGCGCAGACCGAGCGCCTGGTCGCGGCGGGGATCGCCTATCCGCCCGACCGCTGGCCCGATCTCACGCCCTCGGCAAGCGACGCCAGCGCGGCCACGCCCGCCATCGAGGCGCGCGATCTCCACTTCCGTTATCCAGATGGGCCGCCGGTGCTCCACGGCGTGACGATGACCATCCCCCAAGGCGAGTTCGTGGCGCTCATCGGGCCGAACGGCGCGGGGAAGAGCACGCTGGTGCGCCACTTCAACGGGCTGCTGCGGCCCACCGGCGGCGAGGTGCGCCTCCACGGGCGCGGGACGGCCTCGCGCGCGACCGGAGAGCTGGCCCGCGAGGTGAGCTTCCTCTTCCAGCGCCCAGAGCGCCAGATCTTCGGCACGACGGTGCGCGAGGAGATCGCCTACGGCCCGCGCCGCCTCCATCTGCGCGATGTGGACGCGCGCGTGGCGCGGGCACTGGCGCGCTTCGACCTCGCGCCGGTGGCCGAGATGCCGCCCGCCATCCTCAGCTACGGCGTGCAGCGCACCGTGACGCTGGCCGCGCTGGCCGCGCTGGAGACGCCCATCCTGGTGCTGGACGAGCCGACGGTCGGGCTGGATGGGCGCGGGTGGGCGCAGTTGTTGGCGTGGCTGGCCGAGCGTCGCACCGAGGGCGTCACGCTGATCATCGTCACCCACGAGATGGCGCTGGCCGCCCGCGCCGACCGGGTGATCGCGATGGCGGACGGCAAGATCCGCACCGCTGGCCCGCCGGAGAAGATTTTGGTATGAGCGTCGTCTTCGATCTCTACGCGCCGGGCAACTCGTGGCTCCACCGGCTTGATCCGCGCGTCAAGCTGTGGGCAGCGGCGTTGAGCAGCGCGCTGGCCTTCCTGCTGCCGGAGATCGCGCCCCAGGCGCTGATGCTGCTCGCCGTGCATGGGTTACTGCTGAGCGCGCGCGTGCCGTGGCGCTCGCTGCGGTGGCTCTGGCGGCAGATGGCGATGCTCATCGTTTTGATCCTGCTCCTCCAGCCCTTCTTCCGTCCGGCCGGCGCGACGCTCTTCGCGCTCGGCCCGCTCCGCCTCACCGTGGGCGGAATCACGCTGGCGCTGCAACTCGTGCTGCGCGCCGTCAACATCGCCTTTTTCATCGGCGGCCTGCTCTTCACCACCGAACAGCGCGCGTTAGTCCAAGCCTTCGTGCGGATCGGGCTGCCCTATCATTGGGGGCTGACGCTGAGCCTCACGCTGCGCTTCCTGCCGGCCATCCAGGATCTCTTCGTGGCCGTGCGGGATGCGCAAGCCGCGCGGGGCTGGGTCGCCGAGGGGTCGTTCATCCGGCGGATGCGCGACCATCTGCCGGTGCTGATCGCCGTCGTCATCGGCACACTGCGGCTCAGCGACCAACTCACGTTGGCATTGGCGGCGCGCGGCCTGGGCGCGGCCTCGCATGCCACGACGCGCACGACGTGGCATCCCCTGCAGATGCGGCGCGGCGATTGGATCGCGCTCGTGGGGATCACGGCCCTGTTTATCGCGCTGGTGGGATTGAAAGCTTCCGGGAAACTACCAACATGCTGGTAAACGAAACCCAGGATGAAATCGAGACGTTTTTCAAATTGCGGCGCAGCTTCCCGGAAGCTAAAGAATTGCTCCCAATACCTTCTTATGTTATACTCCCTTCACAATCCAAAGCGAAGGTACAAAGTGCAGATAGGGCAGATAGGGCAAATAGGAAGGGAAAGAGACTATCAAGATTATGAAGCTCAAAACGCTCCTGATTTATAACCCGACCGCCGGGCCGTGGAAGATGACGCGCGCGCTCAAACGGCTGGCGGCCTCCCTAAATGAGAGCCGGTGGAGCGTTGAGTTGGTGGAGACGGATCAACCGGGCGACGCGATGGCCTACGCGCGACAAGCGGCGGACAGTCACCACGATATTGTGCTGGTCGCGGGCGGGGATGGCACCATCAACGAGGTCGTCAACGGCGTGTGCAACACTTCGACAAGTATGGGCATCGTGCCGATGGGAACGGGCAACATCTTGGCCCACCAGCTTCGGATGCCGATCCTCAGCCTGACTACGCCCTACGCCTTCAAGGAGACCGTGACCGCCTTGCAGCAAAGTCGCGTCCAGCGCGTCGATGCGGGCGTGCTGGGCGAGCGATATTTCATCTGCTGGGCCGGCATCGGCTTGGATGCGGAGGTCGCCGCCCAAATGGAGCCGCGTCCGCGCTACGCCAAGCATCTCCACGCGCTCCCCTACATCATCGCGGCCTTCACCGTCGCCTCCGAGTTCAAGGGCATGCGCACCGAGATCGACCTCGAAGGGAGCCGGATTCACACCCGCACGCTGATGGTCTTGGCGAGCAACATCCAACTCTACGCCAGCTTCTTCAGCGTGGCCCGGCACGCTCAGATGGATGATGGCCTGTTGGATATTTTCGTCTTCAAGGGCCTGGGGCTGGGCTACGCGCTGGAACACGTGATCAAGCTCTATCAGGGCCGCCACTTCAGCGATCCTCGCATCATCCACGCGCTGGCGCCCAAGATGCACGTCGAGACCAGCCCGGAGACGGCGGTGCATTTAGACGGCGATCCCTATGGGCACACGCCGGCCAACATCACCTTAGCGCCGAGCGCTGTCCGCCTGCTCGTCCCGCCCCAAGCGCCCGCGAGTCTATTTAGCCAACCACCGGAGCACACGTTATGATCGATACCCACACGCATTCGACCTTTTCACCCGACGCCACCGCCTCGATGGCGGAGATGGCCGCCGCGGCCGAGCGCATCGGCCTGGCGGGCCTCGCGTTCACGGATCACGTGGAATGGGTACCGGAGGACGAGGCCTACGAATTCCTGGCGCCCGCCGCCTACTTCGCGGAGTTGACAGCGCTGCGCGAGCATTACGCGGGCCGGCTCACCCTGCTGGCCGGCATCGAAGTGGGAAATCCCCACGAATTCCCGGCGGAAGCGGCGGCCTTCGTGCAGGCGCACCCCTGGGACATCGTGCTCGGCTCCATCCACTGGATCGATCACCAGCCGGGGTGGTACGCCTCCACGTATAGGGATATGGGCGGATTGAAAGCCGCCTACGAGCAGTACTTCGTCGATCTGGCCGCCTTGGTGGAAGAGGGCGAGTTCGATGTGCTGGCCCACTTCGATGTGGTGCGCCGCGATTCGTGGGCGCTCTTCGAGGAGGTGCTGCCGCTCGATCCGTACGCCGAGCAGATCCGGGCGATCCTGCGCCGCCTCATCGAGCGGGGCAAAGGCCTGGAGATCAACACCTCCGGCCTGCGGAAGGGGATGGCGACGCCGCAACCGGATGTGACAGTCCTGAAGTGGTATCGCGATCTGGGTGGCGAGCTGCTGGTCTTCGGCTCCGACGCGCATCGCCCGGAGGACATCGCGCAGCCCTTTAATCGAGCGCGCGAGTTGGCCTTGGCCGCCGGATTCACGCGCCTGGCCCGCTACGAGCGCCGGCAGGTCGTGGGATGGATTGTTCTATAACCTAAACGAGGAAGAAACTATGCTGCAACCAGAAGATAAATTTGAGCGGTGTCGATGGCCAGAGCTGGATGAGCCTTATAGCACCGCGCTGCGCCAGGCCACGCGCTTCATCTTGGAGACCTTCGAGGATACACTGGGCATCATCGTCAGCGGGACGATCCTGCGCGGACAACCTGCTCCCTCCAGCGACTTGGACATCTACGTCATCCGCCAGCAGCCCAAACGCCAGCGCATCCAGCGCTTCTTCAACGCCGTGCCCGCCGAGATCTTCATCAATCCGGTCTCCAAGGTGTTAGATTACTTCGACCAGGAGCGCCAGGCCGGCCGCCCGATCACGGCGCACATGTTGGCGACCGGCCACACCATCTTGGATTTAGACCCCGTCCTGGCCGATCTGCGCGAGCTTTCCGAGCAGATCCTCTCCGAGCCGCCGAATCTCGGCGCGGAGCGGCTGACGACGGCGCGCTACTTAGCCGCGACGCGCTACGAGGACGCCGTGGACATCGCCGCCAACCAGCCCGCCACCGCGACGATGATCTTAAATCTGGCCGTGCACAGTATGATCAAATACTATTTCCTGAAGGCGAATCGCTATCTCCCCCGCGACAAGGACCTGCTGTTGGCCTTGAGCGAGTTCAACCCCACGTTGGGCGATCTCGCGCGTCGCTTCTACGCCAGCTCCAATCTCGACGAACGGCTGCCCTTGGCGGAACAGATCGCCGATCAGACCATCGAGACCCACGGCTTCTTCGAGTGGACATCGAAGTTGCAGTTAGTCGAGTAGTCATTTAGTCAATACTTCAACTATAAGACTACCCGGACTACCCGACTAGAATATGATAAACAACCCTACCGCTGCCCAACAAATTTATGTAGAGTGTTAGAACCTATCCCGATTAGGCGTGCTATAAATCAAATCGCGTGACCTTGCGCTTGATCTAAAAAAGAGGTGTGAGATGGTGGAAATGACCGTGACAGTTCCAGACCGCTTGGCCGACCGCTTGCGCCCTATGAGGATATGGCTGCCAACTGTGTTGGAATTGAGCTTGCAGGGCTTCAAGACGCCGGCGGCGCAAACGACGTCTGAAATCATCGACTTTTTATCCGCCGGGCCAACACCGCAACAGGTAGCATCCTTTATGGTCTCGCCGCGAGCACAAGAACGTCTAAGGCGTCTACTGGCGTTGAACGAGGTGGGCTTGCTTTCAGAAGAGGAACAGATGGAGCTTGATGAATTGGAAAAGATCGAGCACATCATGGTGTTACTGAAGGCCGATGTACGCAAAAATATGTCCGAGGTAGCTGAATGAGCAGGTATCTCTCTTGTAAAACCGAGGTATTATGAACCAACCCCTGATGACCATTATCATTCCCGCCTATAACGAGGCGCATCGGTTGCCCATCACCCTGCCCCGCGTGATCGATTTCATCACCGCGCGGCCCGAACCGCTGGACATCATCGTGGTGAACAACAACAGCCGCGATGAGACCCGCGCGGTCGCCGAGCGGATCGCGGCGGAGCATCGATTCGTCCACGTGATCGACCAGCCGATCCCCGGCAAGGGCGCGGCCGTCCGCGCGGGGATGTTGGCCGCCCAGGGCGAGTACGCCTTCATCTGCGACGCGGATTTGGCGATGCCCATCGAAGAGCTGCCGCGCTTCTTCCCCGAGAACTTGGGCGGCCCCTACGACATCGCCATCGGCTCCCGCGAAGTGTCCGGCGCGCGGCGCTACAACGAGCCGCTCTACCGCCACCTGATGGGCCGCGTCTTCAACTTCATCGTGCGGACATTGGCCGTGCCGCGCATCCAGGATACGCAGTGCGGCTTCAAGGCCTTCCGCCGCGATGTGGCACGCGATCTCTTCTCGCGCCAGAAGATCAACGGCTGGGCCTTCGACGTCGAAGTATTGGCGCTGGCGCAGCGGCGCGGCTATCGCATCCTCGAGGTGGGCATCCCCTGGTATTACGGCAAAGGCAGCCGCGTCAGCCCGATACAGGATTCCCTGCGGATGTTCCGCGAGGTGCTGCGCATCCGCCGCAATCTCCGCGCGGGGATGTACGACGAGGAGGCGTAGGCCATGTTGGATTTGGATCTCATCGCGTTCGACGCCGACGACACGCTGTGGCACAACGAGATCAAGTTCGCCGCCGTGCAGGAGAATTTCGGGCAGATCATGGCCGCCTATCATCCCGGCACGGTGGTGGATGAGGCGTTAAATCAAACCGAGCGGGAGAATATCCGCCACTACGGCTACGGCGTCAAAAGCTACACGCTCTCGCTGATCGAGACGGCGATCCGACTCACCAACGGGCAGATCCCGGCGTCCGACCTCCAGAAGATTCTCGATGGCGCCAAGGAGATGATCGCGGAGGCCGTCGAGCCGTTGGAGCACGTCGCGGAGGTGCTGGCCCAGTTGGCGCCCGCGTATCCGCTGATGCTCCTCACCAAGGGCGATCTCTTCGAGCAAGACGCGAAAATCGCCAGGTCGGGGCTGACCGCGTACTTCACCCACATCGAGGTCGTGAGCGAGAAGAACGCGCAGGTCTACCAAGCGCTGCTGGATAAGTACAGCATCGCGCCGGAGCGCTTCCTGATGGTGGGCAACTCGCTGCGCTCCGACATCCTGCCCATCGTGGAGATCGGCGGCCACGCCGTCCACATCCCCTATCACATCACCTGGGTGCACGAAATCGCCACACCCACCGAGGCCCACGCCAACGCCTACGAGCAGTTGGAGCACATCGGGCAACTCCCCGCATTGTTGGCGCAGAAAGGTTGATAGAAACCCTTGCGAAGGTTGCGGAACATTCTTTGAATTCAAAATCCCTCCTTACGTCAAAAATCTCGCTGTTATCAATAGCCTATCGCAACCTTCGCAAGGATAGATTGTTTTATTCCCTTCCTTTAACTATGTAGGAGGTTTTCTATGGCAGAGATTTTCACCCACCCCGTTGAGGCGCGCGAGATGATTAAGAATCCCTCGTGGGAGCAACTGCGCGCTTGGGCCGATATCGAAGAGACGACCACCACGTGGGGATCGGCGCGCTACATCACGCGGATTCGGAGCCGATCCGCCAAATTCACCGACATCATCTTTGGCGAGCCGGATGCGGAGCAACGCCGCTGGCTCACCGAAGCGCAGGCCTCGCTGCGCACGATGCGCCTCATCCAATTGGATCGCGTGATGGGCCAGCATCCCGATTTCCGCCTGCACTGCCGCTTCTTCATCCCCATCGAGCACGCGCGGCTGGCCTTGATGTGGGGCCAATCGCTCTTCGACGCGCCGCCGGAGTTCGCCGAGCGCGAGCGCGCGGATATGACGACGGTCATGATCCCCAAATGGCGCGATAAGGTGATGGAGCGCCGCATTCTGGTCGATCCAGAGACCTTCACGACCTACGCGCTGGGCAGCGATTATATGGGCGAGGTCAAGAAGTCGTTTCTGCGCATGGCGATGTATTGGACGAAGCTGCAGGGCGGATTGGGCCTGCACGCCGGCTCCAAGGTCATCCGCGTGCGCGATGTGGATGATGTGTTGGTGGAGAAGGGCGCGATTTTCTTCGGGCTGAGCGGCACGGGGAAGACGACGCTCACCTGCCACCATCACTTTATCGAGGGCAAAGAGGGCAAAGAGGGCGTCGCCATCCGCCAGGATGATGTGGTGATGATGCAGCCCGACGCGGCGTGTTACGGCACGGAGGCCAATTTCTTCATCAAGACGGAAGGGCTGGAGCAGGAAGATCAACCGCTGCTCTATAACGCCGTCGCCGCGCCGCGCGCGATGCTGGAGAATGTCTGGGTCGATGCGGACGGGACGCCCGATTTTCTCAACTACGCGCTGGGACGCAATGGCCGGGCGATTGTCTTCCGGGCGGATATGGATTACACGGATGAGAGCATCGATCTGCCACGCGCGGACATCATCGTCTTCATCACGCGGCGCGAGGACATCGTGCCGCCGGTGGCGCGCCTGACGCCGGCGCAAGGCGCGGCCTTCTTTATGTTGGGCGAGTCCATCGAGACGGCGGCCGGCGATCCCGCGCGGGCGGGACAGGCCGTGCACAGCGTGGGCACCAACCCCTTCATCGTCGGCTCCCACGAGAAAGAAGGCGCGATCTTTATGCACATCCTGCGCCAGAACCCGGATGTCCAGGTCTTCCTGCTGAATACGGGCAGCATCGGCAAACGCGATGTCGACGGCAGCCTGCGCAATCCGGCCCAGGCCCAGAAGATCGGCGTGTTAGATTCCACCGCGATTATCAAGCAAATCGCGCGCGGGGGCATCACGTGGACGACCGATCCCGATTGGGGCTATGAGATCGCCACGGCGGTGCCGGGCCTACCCGATTACGCCGAACGCCTCAATCCCCGCGCCGCTTACTCGGCGGAGGCCTACGATCAGCTCACGCAGAAGCTCAAGGCGGATCGGCGCGCCTGGTTAGAGAAGTTCCCGGCCTTAGATCCGGCGATTCCCGCGTCGTTGGGGTTGTAAGGCGCGATTCGATTGGAGATGGGCGTATGCAAAACTTGGGGGAGCACGAGCGTCAAGACTTCGGAAGTCTACGAGAACGATGTGCGCAGGGCTTCAAAATTGCTCCTCTCGGCATAATTTGATAGGCAGAGCAGTATTCGAGACTTCCGAAGTCTGTCCTCCCCCAACTTGTAAATGCGCCCATTGGAGATAGGCCCATGATTTCTCCGGCATTGATACAAACGATCTTGGATCAATACGCGCTCGCGATAGACGGCGTCCACGGCGTCACGCATTGGGCGCGGGTGCTGGAAAACGGCCTGCGCCTGGCGGCGCGCACACACGCCAACGTGGCCGTGGTGCAACTCTTCGCGATCTTTCACGATGCCAAGCGTCGCAACGAGGGGATGGATCACGGCCATGGGCAGCGCGGCGCGGATTACGCCGCCGAGTTGCGGGGCGCGCTCTTCACGCTGAGCGATCACGAGTTTTCGCTGTTGTACACGGCGTGCACGCATCACACCGCCGGATTCACCGAGGGCGATGTGACGGTCCGCACCTGCTGGGATGCGGATCGGCTCGACCTGGGGCGCGTGGGCATCGAGCCGGCGGCGCCCTATCTCTGCACGGAGGCGGCGCGCGACGCGGAGATCTTGGCGTGGGCCAATCGGCGCAGCCGCGCGCGGGTGACGCCGGAGTTGGTGTGGGCGGAGTGGGAAATAGATCTTTAAGTTGAGAATTGAGTGTTAAGAACTGAGGATTGAGGCTCCACATGGATCAAGAACTGCGAGAGAAGAAGTACAACGAGGTTTTCGAGGCGATGTATCATTATTTAGAGCAGCGGCGGCGCGACGATCCCGCTTTCAACATCAAGCGTCTCGAGGATTTGCTGGAGGCGACCTACTTCCGCCAAGGGGATGATTGGTTAGGCAAGGGCGTGCTCTACGAGATCAAGATGGCAGCCACGGTCGCGGCCTACGAGAGCTATCTGGTTGCGTGGCGCGAGGAAGAGGAGCAAAGCGACAAAACAGCAAAGCGACAAAACAACAAATAACCAAAGCGACAAGGCGCATCGAACCGCATAGCGCAGCTCTATGATTCCCCAAAAGCGCGATCGCTGAGACGGCTTCTTCCATAACAAAGTATGTTATAATGTAAACGTAAACGCAAATGAGGGCTGTGCGATTTACGATTATCTATCAGAGGAGGTTCGCTATGGAGTTTTTGATCTTCTTCGGCGCCGCGATTATCTTATTGAGCGCTGCGTACATCATCACAACGATCATGGTCAAGCGCAAGGGGCAGGGCGTCCCCAATTGGCCCGCCACCGACGGGGCCATTATCGACCAGGCGCTCTATCGTCACACCCGGCGCACTGAGGCCGGGGAGCAAACGACCTACACCCCCACGATAAAATATACCTACATCGTCGATCAGACGACCTATCACGGCCACAAGCATCCCACATCCGGCGTCTCGTTCCCGGATCGCCGCAGCGCGGAGACGGTGTTAGAACACTATTCAAGAGGGAAAGTGGTCACAGTCCACTACAATCCCAATGCCCCACGTCAGGCCCGCCTCGAGGTTCCCCGCCCCACCGAGCACAACGCTGTCATCCTGTTGGGCGCCGCCCAACTGATCGTCGGGGTCGGCGCGATCCTGCTCGGCGTCCTCTGGCCCTGATCCACACGTCACTCTATCCCCATCCTAAACAAGCCTAAACGAGGCAGATATGGACTTTAAAGAAGCTGAATCTCTTTTTCTGGAATTAAAGCAGCGCTATCGCCAGGGCAACATCGACGCGGAGCAGTACAGCGAAGGATTGCGTCACATCCGCGTCCGCGATGACGAGGGCCGGATGTGGGCCATCGAGGAATCGACCGGGCGCTGGCATTGCTTCAAACAAGGGGCCTGGGTACCGGAGACGCCCCCGCACTACACCCCGCCCGAT